>CAYMMO010000017.1:4486-12303 GCA_964391615.1 uncultured Candidatus Saccharibacteria bacterium | reverse complement strand
AAGGGGTTGCTCGCGAAAAAGTGAATTATAAACTTCGTGACTGGAGCGTCAGTCGCCAGCGATACTGGGGTGCACCGATTCCGATCGTGCATTGTGAGAAAGATGGAGTCGTTTTGGTCCCTGACGAGCAGCTACCGGTCATACTTCCAGAGCTTGAAGACTTTGCCCCAAGTGGCGACGGACGCAGTGCACTGGCACGAGCCACTGACTGGCTGAATGTCGAATGTCCAACCTGTGGCGGTCCTGCGCAGCGTGAAACTGATACGCTTGACACCTACATTTGTAGTAGTTGGTATATGCTACGTTACTTCGACGGCGCCAACGAAGACAAGATCTTTGACAGTACGCTCGTCAACAAGTGGATGCCTATAGACTTCTATAACGGCGCCGACCACGCAACAGCGCATATGATGTACGCTCGATTTGTAACGAGGTTCTTCCATAAGCAAGGTTTGCTGGAAAACCCAGAACCGTTTAAAAAATTCCTCTTCAACGGCAAAGTTACCGCTAGTGATGGCACTATGTTTAGCAAAAGCAAAGGTAACGGTGTCGATCCGCTTGAGATCATAAGCCAAGGTTACGGTGCCGAAGCACTGCGCACCTACCTCATGTTCGCAGCCCCGCTTGACCTTTGGGCAAAGTGGGACCCGAAAGGGGTGCCGGCGACACATCGCTTCCTGAGCCGTGTTTGGAATTTAACCCAAGAATACTTGGCGAGTGACGTGACGGCCAAGAGTGAAGCCAGCGCAACGTCGTTACTGCGCGTCATACACCCGGCAATCCAGAAGGTAACGAGTGACATAGAGCAGCTCAAATACAATACTGCGATTGCCGCGATGATGAAGTGCGTTAACGATCTTTATGACCTAAAGGCCAAAGAAGGCTTTGCAGATGGCGCAACGTGGTTGTTTGTGCTCGAAAGCTTGGCAGCACTTGTTGCTCCGTTTGCCCCACATACTGCCGACGAACTGTGGCAAGAACTCGGTCACGACAGCAGCGTTCAGCGTGACAGCTGGCCACAGTGGGATGACGCCTACCTCGTAGGAGACACCATCACCCTTGCTGTACAGATAAACGGTAAACTTCGTGCTGAAATAGCAGTTGCGCCAGATGCCGACAAAGCAACCGTTGAAAAACTTGCCCTTGAACATGAAAAAATCCAGAAACTTCTGGATGGGAGTACGCCAAAACGAGTTATCGTTGTCCCCGGCCGCCTGGTAAATATAGTCCTCTAAAAGGGGAAAGACCCCGCCCTTAGGCGAGGTCTGACCCGTTGTCGTCGATGGTGGAGATGGTCCAGAAGGTCCACGCCAGGATGGCGTAGACAAGCGCGAGGGCGAGCATGCACAGGACGGCAGAGAAGCTGCCACCAGCGTCACTGGTACCGGCCGCGAACATTGCGCACGCGATGGTGTCGGTGCCGAAGATGACCGAGATCATCTCGCAGCGAGCGCGCGCCGTGTCGCTGCGCAGGACATACACGCCGACGGCGAGGGCTGCGCTGACGATCAGCGCATCGCTGAAGAGGCTCATACCTTCTTCTCCTGACTGTGAAACGGGTCAACCAGCGGGTGCTGATCGTTTCTATATTACCACAAGTACTATGAAATGTCAATAGTAACCGTCACCTTGAAGCCTAGCAGCATAACTGGTATAATGAGCTCCAAGTTTATAACAACAACCGATAAAGGAGCACTTTTTACTTATGGGTAAACCAAAGAAACAAACGAGCCCACGTAAAACCGGCCTTCGTCGTTCACACCTCGTGCTAAAACTCGCACGTGTCGTCAACGGCAAATCTCCGGTCAAAGTTCACACCACAAAGCGTGAAACTGGCAAAAAGAAGTAAGCCAGAATTTTAATTTTTAGTATTTTAACGTAAAGAAGAACCGATTTATGGCATCAAATCGACACCTAGGACGTATCATCGCACTGCAGAGCTTGTATGAGTATGAGTTTCGTGTGCAGTGTGAAGACGGTTCGGTGTCGATCGAGGAAGTCCTCGCTCGCAACGTCGAACGTTATAAAGACACAGTCGATGACACTAAGTTCATCGAGCAGCTCGTGCATGGGGTCGTCAAAAACCTCACCGAGCTTGACGCTATCATCCAGCCTATCGCGCCCGAGTGGCCCATAGAGCAAATAGCCCGCGTTGACCGTACGATCCTGCGCATGGCAATTTATGAGTTACGCGACGCTGGCGACATAGTTCCGCCAAAAGTTGCGATAAATGAAGCTGTTGAACTCGCCAAAGCCTTCGGTTCTGACAACTCTAGTAAGTTCGTAAATGGTGTGCTCGGCACAGCCTACCGAACTCTAGTGGAAGGCAAAGAACCCGATGCAAAAGCCAAATCTTGACGGGCAAATAGGCAAGTTTAAGAAATATTTCTCCCGTAAAAAACAATCCATCGACGAGGTAGTCCGTGAGCTCACAGCTGGCGGGATAGTTTTTCGTCGTAGCAAAAAAGGCGATGTCGAAATCCTTCTCATCCAAGACCCTAAAGGTCGCTGGTCTATCCCAAAAGGACACATAGAAGAGGGCGAAACAGCCCAGGAAACTGCACTCCGTGAAATCGGTGAAGAAGCAGGACTGACCGATACTAAGGCCATTTGTTGGTTAGGTAAGACCCATTTTCGCTACCGCCGCGTCAGTACGCTTGTCCTCATGACGACGCAGGTCTACTTGGTCCAAGCACTTGCCGACACAGAGAAGATCAAGAAAGAGGACTTCTACAAAAGTATCAAATGGTTTAAGTTTGCAGATGCGCTTGAGGCCATCGAGTATGAAGACATCGGACGACTTATGCTGCTTGCTATGAAAAAAATCAGACAGATGGGAATCTAACGATATGCTACATCACGTCGACACCCTACCATACCAAGAGTTTGCTCGCGAAAAGCTGGGTTTTGAGTTTGAGAACATTCAGCTGCTTATAGACGCCTTTACGCACCGCAGCTATATGAACGAGCACAAGAAAAGTGCCAACGTACACAACGAACGTCTCGAGTTTCTCGGGGACGCTGTCCTTGAGCTAAGTGTTACTGACTACCTGTACAACAACCACGATGAGCCAGAAGGCATTTTGACAAGTTGGCGTTCTGCGCTCGTGCGTACTGAAAGCATCGGCGAAGCTGGCGTCAGACTGGGCTATGAGCCACTACTTCGCCTCTCGCGCGGCGAAAAGCGCGGCAGTGACCGTGCTCGTCAGCAGATACTAGCCAACGCGTTCGAAGCGCTCATTGGCGAAATCTACCTAGAGATGGGATTTAATGCAGCCGACAAATTCATCCAGCAAAATATTCTGAGTAAACTCGAGGGTATTCTCGAGGCAGGTACGTGGCGTGACCCGAAGAGTCACTTGCAGGAAGTTTCACAAAGCATCGACGGTATGACGCCACAGTACAAAGTCATCGAAGAAATCGGTCCTGATCACGAAAAAATCTTTACACTCGGTGTCTACGTAGGCAACGAACTCATGGGTACTGGCACCGGGCATAGCAAGCAGATTGCTCAGCAAGATGCAGCCAAAGCGGCACTCCTCGCTTACAAGAAGCGCACCAGCAAAAAGAAGTAGAGTATACTAGCCTCATGCTGTAACACCCTTCATCTTCCTAGAATTAACCGTACCCCTCACGAAGGAGGAACTATGAATGATGACGTTGTTGCCAAACTTATAAAACAAGAAGAAGCCCGCCAGCGAGATGGGTTAGAGTTGATACCCAGTGAAAACTATGTTTCACGACCGGTGCTCGACGCGCTAGGTAGTGTGTTTACTAACAAGTACTCCGAAGGCTACCCTGGCAAGCGCTACTACGGTGGACAAGAGTTTACTGACCAGGTTGAACAACTGGCGATTGATCGTGCTAAGGAACTGTTTGGAGCTGACCATGCCAATGTTCAGACGCACAGCGGAGCTCCTGCAAACGAAGCTGTCTACAGTGCCTGGCTAGAGCCCGGAGACACTGTGCTGGCGATGGATCTGAGCCACGGGGGGCACTTGACGCACGGAGCGCCAGTTACTCGCAGCGCCCACCTGTACAACTTCGTGCGCTACAAGATGAAAGATGTTTCGACTGGCGAGATAGACTACGAGGCGCTGCGAGACTTAGCAATTACGCATCGACCAAAGATCATCCTGGCTGGTTTTTCTGGCTATCCGCGTGAACTTGACTATGAGAAGTTTGCTGAGATCGGCAGGGAAGTTGGCGCGCTACTTATGGCGGACATGGCGCACATTGCTGGGCTGATCGCTGGTGGTGTTGCTAAGAACCCGTTTGACTATGGCTTTCATGTCATTACAACCACGACGCATAAAACCCTACGCGGTCCACGCGGTGGTTTGATACTGAGTAAAGGCACAGTTGGAAATCCATTGAAAGCCCCAGAAAAGACCATAGAGAACATCCCGACGCTCATCGATCGCGCCGTCTTCCCTGGTATGCAGGGTGGTCCACACATGCATGCAGTCGCCGCGAAGGCGGTTGCCTTTGGTGAAGCACTGCGGCCAGAATTTAAAGACTATGCAGCGCAAATCGTCAAAAATGCTGCCGTTTTAGCCGATGAGATGAAGAAGTACGGATTTGACTTAGTGACAGGCGGAACGAGCAACCACCTCATACTCGCCGACGTCCAAAAAAGCTTCGGGATCGATGGGAGCGTAGTGGAAACTGCGCTCGATGCCATAGGGCTTAACCTGAACAAAAACGTCATACCTGACGATACTCTGCCACCATTTCGTCCGAGTGGCATACGCCTCGGCACACCGGCCATTACTACGCGAGGACTGCGTGAAGAACACATGGCGCATATCGCGTCGTGGATGAAGCAGGCAATAGATGCGCGAGACGACGCAGCAAAGCTTGCCGTGCTGCGCGAACAAGTGACCAAGTTTGCTCGCCAATTCCCACTGCCAAGCGATAGCTAACGCCTTGGCTTAAGCCTATCGGCTATAAGTGCGCCAATGGCGGCGCCCGCCGCAATCTGCGCGACCCTTCCTATGTGACGGGCGGCTTGCTGTGCAGTCCATAGCTTCTTTGCAACTTCGATTTCTATAATTTCGATATCGCTGTCTATGATTGTTTTAAATTTGTCACGCACCACAGTTGCGAACGAATCGAAGTCAGTGCTGAATTCATCGAAGAGAACTGCCTGCAGTCCATCCAGGGCTTCCAGGGATTCGTCTTCTGTAGGAAGCACTATGTCATCAGTATAGTCAGCGAGTAGTTCGGCGTGGTTGGACGATATATCGTGGAGGACTTCTGCGATCATGTCGACGATCCCGATCTCGGCGTCCATACTTTCAGTAGAAAGTGAATCTATAGCTGTATGCGCCATTTCCAGAACGGCGTCTAGCTGCTCGGTCATAGCGGCGCATGCTCTGCGTATAAGCTGTTTACGGTTGGGGATCGGAAAGTCGAGGTACCGACTCAGCATCCGCAGTTCATCGTCAAGACTGTGTAACTGGGCTGTAGCGGAGAAGAGATCACTAGAAGGACTATCTTCAAATTTCATCTTTCCAGCTTCACCTTGTTCGTGCACACTCATAGTCGGTCATTATACCTCGCCTGCACCTGAGTCCAAACCATAAGCGGGAGCATACAACTGCATGCCGCGACTCGACAATTTCCTCTCCCGAGCGACTCGAAAATAACAGATTGACGAAACGGCCTTTTTCAGTTACAATTGACCACTGATTGTTATAGAAATCGAATAATTCTTAAGAGAGGAATTACCAAAGCATATGCTCGCAATTCGTTTGCAACGTTTGGGTCGCAAGGGCCACCCAGTGTATCGCCTAGCCGTACAAGAGTCACAACGCCATCCTTCGAGTGGTCGTGTCGTCGCTTATGTCGGTAGCTACAACCCACACACCAAAGAATCCAAAGTCGACCAGGAAAAGGTAGAGAAGTACCTAGGCAGCGGTGCTCAACCAACTCCACGTGTCGTTCGAATCCTGAAAGACCAGAAGGTTACGCTGCCTTCATGGGTGAAAGTTCCTGCAGACAAGAACGTGAGCATCAAGAATGTTGAAAAGCTTCGTCGCAACCGTCCTGTCGAAGAAGCGCCAGTAGTTGAAGAGGTAGCGGAAGCACCAGCCGAAGAGGCAGCTGAAGCTCCAGTAGAAGCCGTCGAAGAAGCTCCAGAAGAAGAAAAAGCCTAGCAATAGCCATAAGCCGCCCAACAGGGCGGTTTTTTGTTTACATGCTACAATGAAAGTGACAATACGTAAGGTTTTAGGAGAGGCTGCATATGTCGAGTATTGACCAACAATTTATAGAATATATCGTAAAGTCGCTGGTGGGGAATCCAGACGCCGTGCAAGTTGCGCGAAGTGTGGATGAGAAGGGCGTACTGCTTGAACTCACCGTTGACCCAGAGGACCTTGGCCGTGTCATCGGTAAGCGTGGTTCAACCGCTCAGAGCCTGCGAAGCTTGCTCCGTGCACTCGGTACTAAGAACGATGCTCGTTACAACCTGAAGATCGTCGATGTTGACCGTCCTGAGGGTGAGCGTGACCAGCCACGTCCTAAAGCAGCTCCAGCAGCGACATCTAATGACGACGATGACCAGCCTGTGGACGAATCGACCCCTGAGCCTGTGGAAAAAGAATCTGACATGGCTGCACGTACCCGCAAAGAGCTTGCGGATATGGACGACCTCGATATATAATTAACTCTAGTTCAATCACATGAACTGCGAGATGAGACCCGTAAGGGACTTATATGTGCTAAAAAGCCGACCACCTAGGTCGGTTTTTTGGTTGTGTGGGCCATGTGAAATTAAAAAATCCGCCGACCCGGCTCACACTCCAGGCTTATACGCCTGTCCACCGAAGTGGTTGAGCGTGAGCCGGGTCGAGCCGGGCGGCGGGCGGAATGAGGCTCTCAGATGAGCCTGGCGAGGTCACGCCTGGCGGCGCGAACGACGCGCACGATCTGTCGAGCCGTCGGTGACTGCTCCAGCCGCTTGTCGATGCCGTCTGCCATGGCGCGCACGATGGCGCCAGGTGCGTAGCGGATCGTCCAGATGGTGCTGCTCAGGAGGCTGGGCCCCTGGTCGGTGCTGCTGGTCATGGTGATGACCTGCCCTTCGTGAGGTGTTGTTCCGTAAGTAGTACTATAGCACCTATAGACAAAAAAGTCAATGCATGCGATAATTGAACAGATGAAAATTGCTCGAAAATTTCAAGTCGTAACGCTCTTTCCGGACATGTTCACCGGTGTTTTCGAGAACTCTATGATGTGGAAGGCTCAAAAAGATCAACACGTCGAACTCTCGACGGTTGATCTGCGTGAATTTGGACTTGGACCGCGCCGGCAGGTCGACGACACGCCGTATGGCGGAGGTGACGGTATGCTGCTGATGGTAGAGCCACTCTGGAACGCTATAACGAGTGCGAAAGAGGTCGACCCAACTGCAAAAGTGCTACTTATGACGCCACGAGGGCAGCGCTGGAAGCAGTCGTTAGCACAGAGCTACGCTGACTCGGGTCAGGGCTATATATTTGTCTGCGGACGTTATGAGGGCTATGACGAGCGAATCTTGGAGCTGGTGGACGAAGAGATAAGTGTCGGCGACTATGTACTTACCGGCGGAGAGTTGCCAGCGATGACCATAATCGATTCGATCGTGAGGCTAATTCCGGGCGTGCTCGGAGGTGAGACTAGTGCGGTCATAGAAAGCTTTTCAGACGGTGAGACACTAGAATTTCCGCAGTACACGCGACCAGAAGATTTCAACGGGTTAAAAGTCCCAGATGTTTTGCTTAGCGGCCACCACGGTGAAATCGCCAAGTGGCGTAAACAAAACTCGAAAA
>CAYMMO010000017.1:0-4476 GCA_964391615.1 uncultured Candidatus Saccharibacteria bacterium | reverse complement strand
GTCTAAACGGTTTATACCCCTTTGTCATCTCAAGACACTCGCTCGGCGCTAGCTGATGAGTGTCTTGCCTCGCTTTGCCGGGAAGGCAAAGTGTCTTTCGATGACAAAGGGGTATAAACCGTTAATGCCCAGCAAGAGGCTGGGCATCGAGTTACTGTTGTGGTGGAGACAACCGGGCGAACTACAAATCCGATTTCTTTTTTTGGTGCCTTTTGAAATGTTTTTGTTTTTGTAATCGCTTGTTTGTTACTGTAACGCCTGAGATTCAAAAGCACAAGTGTTTTTGAGAAGTTTGTCAAAAAACACAACAAAAACTCCTGTTACAATGGGTATATAGCAAAGAAAGCGGGGATATATGAAGTTTGTGAAATCTGCCTATGCACACTGTGATGTACCATGTGGAATCTATGAAACAGATACTATGAGCCATAGTGCTGAGACGTGTCGGCGTATGATTCAGAAGATAACTGAGCTCGGCGAACTTGACTCAGTCGAGAAGCACAATACCTTTGTGCGAAGTGTTATGAACAAAGAAAAACATGCCCAGAAAGTAAAGAAAGAGCTCTATATACTGTGGAGCGACTACTTTAAGCCTGAACATCTCGAAGCAAATCCTGGCATTCACGACATGCTTTGGAAAACCGTAAAGCAGGCAAGTACCGTGAAGCAAACAGTTAGCATGGAAGAAGTCGACAAGCTTGTAGCTATGGTTCACGACGTGTCACATCTGTTTCTCGAGACTAAAAAGGCTTAGATGTTCCTGAGGCGTGTTCGCGGTCGAAGCATGGAGCCTGGGCTGCGTGAGGGTGACATCATCTTCGGCTGGCGACAACTTGTTCATAGGGGCGATGTAGTACTCGCCACCCAAGCAGGTCGCGATGTCGTGAAACGGGTAGAGAGTGTTCAGGGCGACAAAGTGTATCTACAGGGCGATAATCGTGAGCTGAGTATGGACAGCCGTCACTATGGGCCGGTGCCAAAAAGCGCTATAATCTGAAGCATTATGACAAAGTTTCGTTTTGCAACTGCGGTAAATCCTCCAAAACTCGTTAAACCTCATGGGCTATGGCTCGGCCGGGCACTCGCTGGCGTGATGGTTGTGATGGTGCTCGTGCACCTGTTTCGCATAGACACGTTCGTACCCCTACTCGACCAGAACTTGCCTGGTGCTGAGGGCTGGGCAAATGTATTCGCCATGCTCATCATCTTGTCCGAGCTGTTTGCTCTACCGTTTCTGCTCCGTATGAAGCTGAGTCCTTTGGCGCACATCAAGAGCGGGGCACTTGCGGTTTTTGCACCACTCTGGTGGGTGCTGATAACGGTTTGGTCATGGAGTATGTTGGACTCGACCGGAGAATTGGGAGAGTTTGTGCCTGTGTATGCAGAGCCGCTGACACTCATAGCCAACCTTGTGTGGTTAGGCGTGAGCTACTACACCATCTACTTACTAGGTTATAACTCCTTGAAGTTGAACCTAAAAGATCTTAAAAGGAAAAAATAACGTGCCTAAAAGTGCCGATGGCGTCAGGCTTGAGAGGCTCTTTATCTTTAGTGCTGTTTTTGCGCAGGTGGTGCAGACGGCGTTCATGGTGTTTATGGCGGTGCAGCAATATGGTTCGAACCCAAACCTGAGTAGTTTCTATGGCTGGGCTGCCTCTGCCATACTTGGTCCGGTCGCAATAGTTGTTCTACTGTATGTTTCACGTCGCAAAAAGAGCCTAACCAGGCGAGGCATCTTTGAACTTTTCAGCGTCGCAACTGCGATCTTCATGCTTTCTATAGCAGTTTCATCTCTTGAGAGCTGGGTAAGTCCATGGATGTTTACCGCTTTGGACGACACGAGCACGCTGTTTCTGTACACCATCTTGCCCGTTGCACTGACGCTCGTACTCACGCTCGCTGCAGCTTTGTACCTACGTCGCTCAAAAGACTGGTAGAGCGTAAATTTGATTCTGTTGAAGAACTTCGTGTAATCTGTTAAAATCTACATCTGTTACCAGAACAATATTGGGGATTGGCCAAGTGGTAAGGCACCGGGTTCTGGTCCCGGTATCGGGGGTTCGAATCCCTCATCCCCAGCCAAATTTGATTTAACTATTTTAACCAAACCCTAACAGATGTCGTGGTTTGGTAATTTTAGGTAGGCATAAAGACCGAACCAAACTTTATCATTGATTTACTGAAAATAGATTACAATGGAGACATGAATCCAAATCAAAAACAGACAAACCAAACTAAAAAGCCACTCGTAACAGGTCAAACGTCGTTTATCTTTGCATGCATCGGTGCCGCTACGCCGATACTTGGGCTTGTGCAAATTAGTATCCCAGCTCTCTTACTCGGATTTATTATGGGTATTGTTGCACTTAATCTAGACGTAGCCGGTCGACCCAAAGCCAAGTGGGCAGTCATAATTAGCACCGGAGCCGTTGTCTTTTGGCTGCTCGTGGCATTTATTATTAGCGGGATGCTATAAGTCCCAAAGACAATCCGATTCGTTGGGACTATTACAGCCATTGGCTACCTAGTGTTAAAAACCTAGCTTGCTACTACGAGCTACGGTTGACCTAGGGAAACTTAATTACGCTTGGCGCCAGATACTTTCGGGATTATATTTTTGGGAGAATCATAGAAATCGGCTCGTGCACCACCGAAAATCAATGTCGCACCGATAAAGACCCACAGAGCACCCATTCCATATGAGGTTGAAGATGCTTTTGCTACTACCTCACTTGGGTTTTTGGGGTTATAGTGTATTGAAATATTACTTCCGCTAACAAGTCCGTCATGGTACTCATTATTTAACGAGACATTCTTAGCAGAATGCTCTTTGCCGTCTATTGAGTATTTGACATTAACGTACTGTGATGTCGACTTTGACTCATATCTGTTAGAGACGATAGAGACATACGTGACTTCAGCATTCACACTTGGCCAAGTTTGAGCGTGTACAGCCTCAAGCAGTTGGATGAAGCCCACTACAGTAACGAGTAACCCAGCTAGGATAATAACGTATCTAAGTTTGTTTGCGGTCTTTATTATTTTCATAATGTTCTTTGATTTACCTCCGATACTAATAATAGCATCCTCTATCTCCGGATTTCACTATACAGGTTACTGCGCATAACGTGATGACAGTCTCTATTGGAGCATCTTGCGTGCTCTAACAATTGTGACTAGGGCTTTGGTTGTTGACTTGAGGATTGAAAGATGAAACAATCTTTTTAGGATAGATAAAAATAAAATGAAAAACTATGAGTAACGAACAACAACCATCGTCAGAACAACTACCTCCCCAAGCATTCGACAACGGAGTATCACAGCAGCCTCAAGCAGTTCCCGACACTCCCATGCTAAGCCTATCTCCTCTTCCCGCTAAGACAGGTAGAAAAAGAAAGCTCGTTGCAATCGCCACTGTCCTCCTAGTATTAATAGGCTTAGTGGTTATCTGGGGGCTTAGCGAACAACAAAAAAATCTTGAACACGCAAAGAGTGTTCTTAGTCAGGCTCAGCAGTCACAAGATTCATCCAGTGTCGCAAAATCGATAATCGAAAAAGCAAAGATATACATACAGCACAATCGAGGGGTGAACCCAGTGTCGCTTGAGGACTTCAGCAAATACAGCGATACCAGTCTCGAGGAGTACAAAGACTCCATTGGATATACCCAAATTTCTCAACCAACTAGTAAAGTTACGATTTTTGTCTGTGATGGATCAAGAGTTGCAGTACAATACTACACCTACTCAAACCGCACCGTGAACACAATAGCCTCCGACGGTTCGTCAGGATCCCTGCCAGGATGTAGCATCCTCTATTAGTGTCCGTTAATATCGAAAAAGACCCAGAAATCCTCAAAAACTCACCGAATTTATCGAAACCAACGCCTCGCACCAATAAACCGCACCATTTCACTGGCGACTTGCTGTGACACTGTTCTCCGCATAATCTCGCAGCTGTCGTTTTGGGACAGTATGTTGAGGCTGCCCTCCCATAGTATTTCATCGTCTATGATGGCCAATTTTCTATGGTGCTTGACCGTATAGAGTACCTTTACTTCCATCTCTTGCAGTAGGTAGATAGTTTCAAGTGCTTGTAGCTTGTACTCCATGTCATGTTCGTTTGGATTTTTCGTGTTGACGACAGTACGAATACCTCTCTCAGATAGCCTTGAAAGCACTGGTAGCAGCGCTTCCATACGTCTTAGGGTAATGAACGGGCTCTCGATAAGTATGCTACGCTGAGCGCGCTGCAAGTCCTTCTGAAAAGCTGGATAGAAGCTAGTATTATCATATAGGCATGAAGTGAAGAGGTCAGTCATCCTCATCCTCCTCGCAAGCATCACTGATACCCAGATCGTCCACCCCTATTAAAGTTCTATAATCGTCCCTCATCCCCAGCCATGATGAAGCACCCTGCGGCTGCAGGGTGCTTCTTTATGGCTAGAGTTTGCGCGGGATTCGAACGGGAGTTAGA
>CAYMMO010000016.1:0-12620 GCA_964391615.1 uncultured Candidatus Saccharibacteria bacterium | reverse complement strand
CAGCACAGGAGGTCCAAAGTCCTAAGCCCGCCACCCATCGAGCCGACCAGCACACCCGCCGGTCCTCTGGGTCGGCGGGTGTTTGCTTTACCTCCTGTGTTGATGTTCCATTGACTTTATGCTTATTTGGTGATATAATGAGAAGATGGCTGAGTTTACCGAGGCTGACATCTCATTTCGCTCTAACTCCTTACTCGTTCGGGGGAGAGGTCTGGAAATGGACAACGTCACCCCAGAAGAACTCTATACAATCCTACATATGGGCAGAGCTGCTCTCGTAGAGCATATCGAGACCATATATGCTCAAACCGTTGAGAAAAACCCCGGTGGGACCATAGTCCGACCCTCTTTAGGTATCGTACAACTATCTCCAAATGGCGAGAAAATGCCAGTTGTAAGCGGATACGGCAAGTTAAACGACACAAACATTTACCGACACGTCATAGAAGTAACACCGGGTAAGCCGCGAGAGTTGTGGGCCGCAGTCGAAGAGGCTGAGTTCACTCCTGAGGCTCGACTATTTTCTCGTGGACGTGATCAAGACACCGTTTCGCTGCTTGTTCGAAATCCAGAAACTGACCCTGCTCCGCTGACCCCTATAGATCACTTGCCTGCTGCACTAGGCTTTGTCGACCCAGCAATTACCGACGATCTGTTACCTCAAATGCAAAGTGCCTTCGCTCGAGGCGGGGAGTCGGACGGTGAGTACTTGGCACTCCGGCGCGAATATTTCGATGCATCGGAAGCCAAAATCGATGATCGTGAAGCAATATACGGCCCTGTTAACCGCGGCATGGCTCAGATTGGGTACATGATTGCCAGCCAGCTACTACGATTTCGAGTCGAAGGCGTATCACCAAGTGCACGCTACGTCGCAACCCTGCGTGTCGCACTAGAATATGCCTACCAGCAGAGAGCGGGTGACGCCTTTATCGTTCTCGATAACGAATTGCAACGCGTGGCTCCACTCTGGAAACAAAAAACGACCCCTTAGGCAAGAGGTCGTTTTTGTAAGTATGACTGATCTTATTTGCTGATCTTTGTCACAACACCTGCACCAACGGTGCGGCCACCTTCACGGATAGCGAAACGGAGACCCTGGTCCATAGCGATAGGAGCAAGGAGTTTCACGTTGAAGGTAACAGTGTCACCTGGCATAACCATTTCTTTGTCAGCTGGGAGTTCGACCTCACCAGTAACGTCGGTTGTGCGGAAGTAGAACTGTGGCTTGTAGCCCTTGAAGAATGGAGTGTGTCGTCCACCTTCTTCTTTGGTAAGGATGTACACCTCAGCTGAGAACTCAGTGTGAGGAGTAATCGTACCTGGTTTACAGATAACTTGGCCACGTTCGATGTCGTCGCGCTCAATACCTCGGAGCAGTAGACCGGCGTTGTCACCAGCCTGACCTTGGTCGAGGTTCTTTTTGAATGCTTCGATACCAGTAACAACAGTTTTCTTGCTGTCGTGGATACCAACGATTTCAACTTCTTCGTTAAGCTTCACAACACCAGTCTCGATACGACCAGTTGCGACCGTACCACGACCCTTGATTGAGAAAACGTCTTCGATAGGCATCAGGAAAGGCTTGTCGAGTTCACGAGCAGGCTCTTCGATGTAGTCGTCCATAGCTTTGACGAGTTCCATGATAGCGTCTTCGTAAGCAGCGTCGCCTTCGAGTGCTTTGAGGGCAGAACCCTTTATAACTGGAGCGTTGTCGCCGTCGAAACCGTTCTTTGTGAGAAGCTCACGAACGTCCATCTCAACGAGCTCAACCAGCTCTTCGTCAGCCATGTCCATCTTGTTGAGGAACACAACGATCTTTGGCACACCAACCTGACGAGCAAGCAGAACGTGCTCGCGGGTCTGTGGCATAGGGCCGTCTGCAGCTGAAACGACGAGGATAGCGCCGTCAACCTGTGCAGCACCGGTGATCATGTTCTTGACGTAGTCGGCGTGACCAGGCATGTCAACGTGAGCGTAGTGACGCTTCTCTGACTCGTACTCCTGGTGAGAGGTAGCGATGGTGATACCACGTGCTTTTTCTTCAGGTGCGTTGTCGATCTGGTCGTACGCAATTGGTTTGTTTACGTCGCTCGGAAGCTTCTTTGCCAGTACAGCTGTGATAGCTGCTGTCAGTGTAGTCTTACCGTGGTCAACGTGACCCATGGTGCCGACGTTGACGTGTGGCTTGGTTCGGTCAAAATCTGCCATTAGTAGATTTCTCCTTCATTAAATTGATTTTTTCTTCGCGACGCGACTTGAAAAGAAGCGTCGCGCGCATGTAGTAGATTATAGAGGTTTTACTCTGCTATGTAAAGGTTATTCATGGTGTTTTAGGAAGTTCTGCACCTCATCGTCGAGCATGCAGTCGTAGTCTTTGCCACGAATGTCACGTCCAGCCATAAATCCCGCTAAATGGCAACGCCTGTCCCCACTTGCCTGGATGGTTCGGTGGATCAAATTCTTTGCGCGACTAAAGGAGACTGGGGTGTCGGGTGCAAATAGCATAACCCCTGCCACAAGCCCGAGCAGATACGAATTTACCTCTTGAATAGTCATAGCACCAAACGGTGAACTCAAAATCTGAGCGGACTCGCGCCTCATGAGTAACTGAGCACTAATTGCTATGTCAGGATCGTCAAACCACTCGAGTAGCGGCATACTGGCGGAAATGAAGGCGTCGGCCGTTACCTCTGTTACACCTGAGTCCTCTGAGCCTAGTAACATCAAGACATCATCTGCTTGAAATACGTGAAAGGCTATCAACTCATCTCTTGTCTCATGTAACTCACTCATAATTCATACATTGTACACGAGTTGCTTTTTGTAATGATATGTGCTATAATACTATGGTCAATGTCACAGATCGTCTGTGACTACGAGCACCTAGGAGCATCATGCCCACCATCTTGACCCTCAGCGAGCCCTTCGAGGCCCCGCTGTTTCGACACCCGACCATCCCGATGAAGGATGGCTCGCACTTCTTGGTCGCCAGTCTCTACAAGGACATGCCCGGCCTCGTGGCCGCGCACCAGCGGGCCGACATGGTCCGCGAGGGCCGGTTGGACGACGGCATCTGGACCCCCAGCGAGCACTGCGGCTGGATCATCCCACCGCCGCTCGACATGAGCACCATCGACTGGGAGCTCGACGTCCCTGAGGACATGTACATGACGCTCGATGACTTCTGGTACACCGACGGCTTCGGGCCCGAGAGCACCAAGATCCAGCAGCTCATCGCCAACGGTGGCCGCAAGCTCTTCGGCCTGTCCATGGCTGCACCCGAGTACATGTCGACCTTGGCCATGCAGTCCGAGGCCAGCCAGGTCGAGGACGACGAGGCCAAGTTCGTGATCTTCCCCGGTCCCTACGTCGAGTCCGTCGACGACAACGGTCAGACCCTGTGGGGAGTGTTCCCCTGGGGCGGCGCCGTCATCGTCGTCGTCGGCAAGTGGGCAGTGGCCTGTGGCCTCAGCGGCTACACCGCGCCGCAGGACCACCTGCTCGCCACCACCATCGCCACGCGGTTCGCCGAGTGGCTCGACGAGAACGAGGACAACATCCTCGAGATCCCCTGGGCGGCCTAGCCGCCACAACCCCCTTTCTGTAGGCAACTTCTACGAAGCGCCCAGGAGGGGGCGCTTTAATTTCCAAACAAAATACCGCTCGGATATCGAACGGTATTTTGAGTTTGTAGAGTCTTCTACTTTGCGTTGCGCTTTTCTATAACACCTTTGCAAGGCTGTTTCCGAAACGTAACTACTTCGAATTTCTTTTTTCGATAATGTCCTGCGCGACGTTTGGTGGAACTTCCTCGTACTGAGAGAGCTCCATGGTGCTCGCTGCACGACCTTGGCTCATAGAGCGAATGTCGCCAGTGTAGCCAAACATACTCATAAGAGGTACGTATGCCTTGACTAGCTTGGCACCACCGAGCAAGTCTTCCATGGCGTCGATGCGTCCGCGACGAGCGTTGAGGTCGCCGATGACGTCACCCATGAACTCTTCTGGAGTCGTGACCTCGACGTGCATGACAGGCTCGAGTAGAACTGGTTTTGCTGCCTTGATGCCGTCTTTGGTACTCAAGATACCGGCCAATTTGAACGCGAGTTCGCTTGAGTCAACGTCGTGGTAGCTACCGTCGTACAGCGTCGCTTTGACACCGATGACTGGGTAGCCAGCGATGACTCCACCTTCGAGCGTCTCTTT
The DNA here is from genome assembly GCA_964391615.1 of uncultured Candidatus Saccharibacteria bacterium. Taxonomy (GTDB): domain Bacteria; phylum Patescibacteriota; class Saccharimonadia; order Saccharimonadales; family Saccharimonadaceae; genus CAYLGT01. The sequence goes on along the minus strand of CAYMMO010000016.1, from coordinate 8,411 downwards.
GATACCAGCTTCAACCGGCTTGCGGTACTCTTGCGGGACCACACCACCCTTGATAGCGTCGACAAATTCGAAGCCTTCACCAGCTTCAAGCGGCTCGAAGCGGATCCAGACGTCACCGTACTGTCCGCGTCCACCGGACTGCTTGGCGTGCTTACCCTGAGATTCTGCAGTACCGCGAATGGTTTCACGGAATGCAACCTGAGGTTCACCAACGTTTGCTTCGACTTTGAATTCTCGCTTCATACGATCGATGAGGATCTCGAGGTGAAGCTCACCCATACCAGACATGATGGTCTGGCCGGTCTCGTCGTCGGTGTGAACACGGAAGGTTGGGTCTTCTTCAGCGAGTCGTTGCAGAGCGATACCCATCTTTTCCTGGTCGGCTTTGGTCTTTGGTTCGACAGCGATGGCAACTGGAGGTTCTGGGAATGTGATGCTTTCGAGTGCGATAGGATGTGCAACGTCACAGAGTGTGTGGCCGGTAAAGGTGTTCTTCAGACCTACAACCGCCGCGATGTCGCCGGCACCGATCTGGTCGATGTCTTCACGCTTGTCGGCGTGCATACGTACGATTCGTCCGACACGTTCTTTTTCACCAGTAGTGGTGTTCATGACATACGAACCGGCTTTGAGGACACCACTGTAGACGCGTACGAAGATGAGCTTACCAACAAATGGGTCGGTAGCAATCTTAAACGCCAGCGCGCTCATAGGTTCTGCGTCAGCAGGTTTGCGCTCAACTTTGTCGCCAGTCTTAGGGTTGGTACCCCAGATAGCGTCAACGTCGAGTGGAGATGGCAAGTAGTCAACCATGAGGTCGAGAACTTTTTCGACGATCACACCACGGCCGTCACCACCAGTAACGAGGTAAAAGTCACCAGCGAGTACTCGCTTGCGAAGTGCACTCTTGAGCTCTTCTTCAGTGATTGCTTCTTCGCCGTGCTCGAAGAATTTCTCCATGAGCACGTCGTCGGCCTCGACAGCTGCTTCAACGAGCAGGCTGCGAGCGTTTTTGGCTTTTTCCAGCATATCCGCTGGGATCTCACCGACCTGAAGTTCGTGGTCGGTAAAGTCACCGTAGGTGTAAGCTTTCATGTCGACGAGGTCAACGACACCGTTGATGTCTTTTTCAAACCCGATAGGCAGGTGGATAGGAAGCGCATGCTTGGTGAGGCGGTTATGGATAGACTCGAGGGACTTGTAGAAGTCACCACCAGTTTGGTTAATCTTGTTGATGAAACAGATACGAGGCACGCCGTACTTGTTAGCTTGGCGCCATACAGTCTCAGACTGAGCTTCGACGCCCATCTTGCCGTCGAACACAGTAACTGCACCGTCGAGCACACGAAGTGAACGCTCAACTTCAGCGGTGAAGTCGATGTGTCCAGGGGTGTCGATGATGTTAACTTTGTGATCTTTCCAGAAACACGTGACAGCAGCAGAGGTGATGGTGATACCACGCTCACGCTCTTGCTCCATCCAGTCAGTCGTCGTTTCACCTTCGTGAACGGCACCGATTTTGTGTGAAAGTCCTGTGCGGTACAGGATACCTTCGGTTGTTGTCGTCTTTCCCGCGTCAATGTGTGCAATGATACCGATGTTGCGGTACATCACTAGCGGAACGTTTTTTGGTATTGCCATTTAAAGCATATCCCTTTCATTAGTTTCTTTTGTATCTAGTGAACATAAGACTGGTGCATCGAAAAGCGCATCATTTGTACGAGAACCATCACACTCAGCTACCTCTCGCTCGGTCTGAGTTATCGCCTCGTCAATAGTCAGAGTACCTTCTGAGATCATATTTGCCTTTTCCAGTGCTCGGAGAGTAAAGCTTTCACAGCCGCAGCATTTTTCTGGTCGTTCCCCATCAAGCAACACCAACGCCTCTGCGTGACGGCGGATAGCGATCTGACGGTCTGTGAGCTCAGTCATGTTAACCCCTTGCGAAGTGGGCGAAGGCTCGGTTGGCTTCGGCCATCTTGTGGGTGTCTTCCTTCTTCTTGAAGGCTGCACCAGCTTCGTTGTACGCGTCGACGATCTCGGCTGCGAGTCGTTCGTTGTACGGCATACCGCTACGTGAACGAGCACTCTGTACTAGCCACATGAAAGCGTAGTGGTTCTGGCGGTGTCCCTGGATAGGAAACGGAATCTGGTAGTTTGCACCACCAACACGGCGGCTTTTAACTTCGAAGTTAGGCAGGATGTTCTTGAGAGCTTTTTCAAACACCTCAAGTGGATCTTCACTTTTCAGTTTCTTGGCTGCAATTTCAAGCGCGCTGTAAACTTGGCGCTCTGCAAGCAGTTTTTTACCGTCTAGCATAGATTTGTTTATAAGACGCTGAACAAGCACTGACTGGTATTTGCGGTCAGGGTTCAAGCGGCGCTGGAGGCTCTTGGTAACTTTACGTGGCATTATTTGGTCTCCTTCTTTGCACCGTACTTGCTACGGCCTTGTTTGCGCTTCGCAACACCTTGGAGGTCAAGCGTACCGCGAACGATGTGGTAACGAACACCAGGAAGGTCAGGCACACGACCACCGCGTACGAGCACAACTGCGTGCTCCTGGAGGTTGTGACCTTCGCCACCGATGTATGCCCAAACTTCTTGACCGTTGGTCAAACGAACACGAGCAACTTTGCGAAGTGCTGAGTTAGGCTTTTTAGGTGTTTTAGTCGTTACTTTTATGCAAACACCGCGCTTTAGCGGAGCCTGCTGTTCGTAGTAACGGCTCTTGAGTGCGTTGTGGATACGGCCAAGCGCTGGAGACTTGCTCTTTTTCGCGGCAGTCTTGCGTGGCTTTCGCACGAGCTGATTGATTGTAGGCATATAAAAATGCGCTCCTATCTATGGGTTGTTATTTGACCGAGTCGCCCAGTGATAAGCCGGGGACGTCGCAGTTATGGATTAGCCGAGCAGCATACTCGCAAATCTGTCTCTAGAACGTTTCAAAAAGTGTACACATTTTTCCTGAAACTTCTAAAGAGGAAACTCAGGTGTTATTGTACCAAATTTACGAACAAAATGGAAGAGCCCACCGAAGGGCACCCGGAGCACGGGTGCTCAACGGAAGGCTCTCTTTGGCGGGCTCGAAGGCCCGTGTACTTACGGCGTGGCAGGCGTGCGCGCAGAACGCAGGGCGTAAACTCCCTGCATCTTGAACTCGACCAACAGGTCCGAACCCAGTAGGCGGGCAACCCGCTGTCGCCGAGCATCGATGAAGTTCGGGCCAGCGAGCTCGACCAGCAGCAGCCACACGCCACCGACCTGCTCAACGCCTACCCGATGGACGTCATCACACTTGATGGCCTGTGCCTTCGCGTCGTTGGCGTCAACACCGTTCGTGTAGTTGAGCAACATGAAACGGTCCAGCATGACTCTCTCCTCTGTGCAACAAGTACGAACAAACGGACTAGTATATTATGCCAGTTTACACAAAATAAAGCAACCCGCCAACGCGGGTTGCTTTATCTAAAGCTAGGAGTAGCCTAGGCTTCTTCGTCGACTTCAGGTTCGTCAACGACGGGTCGCACCACACCAGTTCCAACTGGGATCTTGCGTCCGATGATGACGTTTTCCTTCAAGCCGTAGAGGTGGTCAACTCGACCAGAGACAGCAGCGTTGATCAGTACACGAGTCGTGTCCTGGAAGCTTGCTGCACTCAGGAAGCTGTCTGACCAGATAGACACCTTGGTGATACCGAGCAGCAGCTGTGTAAACTGTGCAGGGCTCTTGCCTTCTTCTGTAAGCTGGCGGTTCTGTTCGACCACTGCAGCCTTACTGACGATGTCACCCGTAACAAATGGCGTGTCACCTGGCTCTTCGATAGTTACGCGGCTGAACATCTGGCGAACGATGATCTCGAGGTGCTTACCTGAGACGTTTTCACCCTGTGCTGCATAGATACGGAGAATCTGGTTGACGATGTAACGCTGCGTTGCTTCGATGCCCTTGAGGCGCATGAGATCGTGCAGGTTCACCGAACCACTTGTCAGGCGGTCACCAGCTTCGATGCTGTCGCCGTCAGACACGAGAAGTTGCTTGAAGCCTGGAACCTCGTAACGTGCTGGACTTTGCGTACCGGCACTGAGGATAATCTGCTTCTTGGTCACTTCTACGGTGCCGTCAAACGGAGCGATCATAGGTAGTGATTCGTCGTCGTTGCTTGCGAGTACATCGCCGGCTACAACTTCAGTACCACTTGCCACGCGGACGATTTGACCCTTGGCAATGTCGATGGTCTCAATTTTGTTGTTCTCTGGAGTAACCTGAACAACGTACTTGTCGCCATCTTCCCATACCTTGACGTGTCCAGTGACTTCGCTCAAGTAGGCCTGACCCTTAGGGTTACGAGCCTCAAAGAGCTCGTCGACACGTGGAAGACCTTGGGTAATGTCGTCACCGGCCTCACCACCGGCGTGGAAGGTGTTAAGTGTCAACTGCGTACCAGGCTCACCGACTGACTGTGCAGCGATAACACCTACTGGCTGCGCTTCTGCGATCAACTGGCCGGTAGCCATGTCGAGACCGTAGCTCTTGCGTGGAATTCCACGAAGGTTAGCGGCGCTAAGTACGCTCATGATCGTGACGTCTGCAACCGCTTCATCGGCGTCAATGGCATCAGCAATGTCACGAGTGATAAGCTCGCCAGCTTTGATGTGGCCAGTAACGGCATTTGCTGCGTAGCGTCCGTAAAGACGGTCAGCAAATGGAATCATAGTGTCGGCAGTTTCAGAGCGGTAAACAGTAAATCCTGGGTCGATAGGCTCTTCGTCTACTGTGAAGACGTCTTGGCTGACGTCAACAAGACGACGAGTCAGGTAACCAGAGTCGGCTGTCTTAAGCGCGGTGTCGATGAGACCTTTTCGAGTACCACGGGTTGCCACGAAGGCTTCAAGTGGTGAAAGACCTTTTTTGAAGCTACTTCGGATAGGCAGCTCGATCTCGTTACCGGTCGCATCCACTGTCACACCGATCATACCGGTTGCCCATTTGACGTTCGAAAGCGTACCACGAGCACCAGAGTCAACCATGACGGCGATAGAAGTGTCTTCGTGTGCAATTCGCTCTTCGAGCACTTTTGAGAGCTCTTTGTCGATGTTGCGCCAGGTTTCAACTGTCAGACCACGGCGTTCAACGTCGGTGATCAGACCGTTTTCGTACTGCTCAGAGATCTTGGCAGCGCGGTCATCACCAGCTGCGATGATCTTGTCCATGTTTGGAATGTCGAAGTAGTCGTTCATACCGGTCGAGACAGCAGATCGAGTTGCGTATTCAAGACTGAGGTCCTTGATGGCATCAGCGGTCATAGCTGTCTGTTCTTGGCCGTACTGGTTGAAAATACGAGCAAGTACACGGTTGAGATTCTTTTTGTTCATGACTTCCTTAACGTATGGGAAGTCTTCGGGAAGAATCTCGTTGAAGAACACACTTCCAAGTGACGTCTCACGCATCTTGCCCTTGGCTTCTATACGGATAGGAGTCTGGAGCATGATGACGTTGTGTTCAAAACCTTGAACGGCTTCAGCTACAGAACTGTAGGTACGAAGTGTCTTGCTTTGTGCAGATGGTTTTGGATACGTCAGGTAGTAGCAACCTAGGATGATGTCCTGTGCGATGTTAAGCACTGGGCTTCCGTCGGCAGGCTTCAGAAGGTTGTTTGTTGCGCTCATGAGGGTTCGAGCTTCGTCCTGCGCCTCGTCACTGAGTGGCAAGTGAACTGCCATCTGGTCACCGTCGAAGTCAGCGTTGAAACCTTTACATACGAGTGGGTGAAGCTGGATAGCCTTACCTTCGATAAGCTTAGGCTGGAATGACTGGATACTGAGTCGGTGAAGTGACGGAGCACGGTTTAGGAGCACGTACTTGCCTTTGATCACCTCGTCGAGTGCGTCCCAGACGATGCTGTCGCCAGAATCGATAAGACGAGTCGCACTACGAATGTTGTGAGCGTACTCACCACGTAGCAACCAGCTGATGACAAATGGCTTGAAGAGTTCAAGTGCCATGTGCTTTGGCAGACCACACTGGTGAATCTTGAGCTCTGGGCCAGCCACAATGACTGAACGACCAGAGTAGTCGACACGCTTACCGAGTAGGTTCTGGCGGAAGCGACCCTGCTTACCCTTGAGCATGTCGCTCAAAGACTTCAGGCGACGACGGCCACCGGTAGCACTGACGGCGCGACCACCACGAGCAGCTGAGTTGTCGATGAGGGCGTCGACTGCTTCTTGCAGCATACGCATCTCGTTGCGACGGATAACTTCAGGCGCGTTGAGGTCGATGAGTTTCTTCAGACGGTTGTTTCGGTTGATGACGCGGCGATAAAGGTCGTTGAGGTCGCTTGTTGCAAACCGTCCACCAGTTAGCTGCACCATCGGACGTAGGTCTGGTGGGATAACAGGAAGAACCGAGACACAGGTGCTCTCTGGCTTGACGCCAGCACGCTGCATACCTTCAAGCACCTTGAGGCGCTTCATGATCTTCTTCATTCGCTGGCCCTTGGCAGTAGCGACTTCTTCAGTCAGCTCGGCGATGAGGGTGTCGAGGTTGATTTCCTTCAGTAGCTTCTGAAGTGCTTCACCACCCATACCAACTTCTGAGATGTCGGCGTACTCGTCTGGGAGGTTGCGGTAATCGTTTTCGTTGATGAGAGCACCCTTAACGAGTGAGTCAAGCTGCGTTTTCTTGAGGAGGTATGCATCGTTGAGCTCATCGAGTTCACGAGTTTGCTCAGCAGCAAGTGCTTTAACGTCAGCGGTCTCATCTTCGGCAGCTTTTTCGAAACGGATCTTGATGGCCATTTTGCCAGCTTCAAGTTCAGCTTCGGCGTCAGCCATCAGCTGCTCGCGCTTCTCGACATCGACAGAAGTGACGACGTAACTTGCGAAGTAAGCAACACGCTCAAGCGCACGAACTGGGATGCCGAGCAATAAGCTCATAGCGCTTGGGGCACCGCGCATGAACCAAATGTGTGCAACAGGTGCAGCTAGGGTAATGTGTCCCATGCGTTCACGTCGAACGATGCTTCGGGTAACCATCTCGCCGTTCTTGTCGACTGCAGCTTCTCGTGAGCGAACGCCCTTGAGTTTTGCGTCGTGCGGGTTGATGTCTTTGACTGGACCAAAGATCCTTTCACAGAACAGACCATCTCGCTCAGGTTTCTGAGTACGGTAGTTGATGGTTTCTGGCTTTGTGACTTCGCCGTAGCTCCATTTGAGGACATCTTCGGCACTGGCAACGGCCAGGCGCACTGCGTCAAAGTCGGCAATGCTGGTGTCAGTTACGAGGCGACTCATGACTAGACCTCCTCCTTTTCTTCTTCATCTTTGAATTCATCCGCAGTTTCGATGCTCATACCGTCTCCGAGATCGATAGCACCCATCTCGTCGGCTTCATCGCCAACTGCGCCTTCTTCTGGTTCAACTGCTGCAGCAGTTGCTGGTGCGGCACTTGTGCTTGCAAGGTCACCAACGAGAACTTGTTCGGCGTCGATGACGGCGTCTTCTGACTCGTCAACGAGGTCGACTCGAAGTCCAAGTCCCTGAAGTTCTTTGACAAGGACATTGAAGCTTTCAGGAATCTTCGGACCAAGGATTGGCTCATTCTTGATGATTGCTTCGTACGCTTTAGCACGTCCGTACACGTCGTCAGACTTGATGGTAAGCATTTCCTGAAGTGTTGTGGCTGCGCCATATGCTTCAAGTGCCCATACTTCCATCTCTCCGAAACGCTGACCACCGTTTTGTGCTTTACCACCGAGTGGCTGCTGGGTAACCATAGTGTATGGCCCGATTGAGCGAGCGTGAATCTTGTCAGCGATCATGTGGTGAAGCTTGATGATGTACATGCTACCAACAGTGGTGCGTTCTTTGAACCTGTCACCAGTGCGACCGTCAAAGAGTTGTACTTTTCCGTCTTCAGGAAGACCGGCTTTTTTGAGCTCGGCTTCGATGATAGAAGTTTTCACGCCGTCAAATGGAGGCGTTGCAACTTTGTATCCAAGGGCTCGCGCAGCCATACCGAGGTGAGTTTCAAATAGCTGACCTAGGTTCATACGACTTGGAACACCGAGTGGGTTCAAGATAACGTCGACAGGAGTACCGTCTTCCATAAATGGCATGTCGGCGATAGGCAGGATACGTGCAACAACACCCTTGTTTCCGTGTCGTCCAGCTAGCTTGTCACCAACGGCGACTTTGCGAAGCTGCGCAACAAAGATCTGGATCTGCATAAGTACACCAGCCTTAAGCTCGTGACCGTGTTCGCGGCTAAAGATCTTTACACCGACAACTTTACCAGTGTTGCTGTGACCCATGCGCTGTGAAGTATCACGGACTTCTTTGGCTTTTTCACCGAAAATGGCACGGAGTATGCGCTCTTCAGAGCTCAAATCTTGCTCACCCTTTGGTGTA
>CAYMMO010000015.1:0-12786 GCA_964391615.1 uncultured Candidatus Saccharibacteria bacterium | reverse complement strand
AGTCTTAAGCTTTTCTCGCACCTGGTCGTGGTCTACCCCACAAAACTTTACTTCGATCTCTGTATTCATAAGGCTCATTATAACCCCTATTTACTCAATGCTTCCCTAAGTCCCGCAAGCCCCAGCTCCTGCCAATACTTAACCTCGGTTTCAGCCTGGCCTTTCGAGCCTTCGTAAATACCTCCCATATATTCCATAGCCACGCCGGCCAACGCATAGTCATATACTGACATCAGCTCTTCGTCGGTAAGCTCAGCGCCGGCACTTAGATACGCACCCACGACTTCGTCGACGCGCTCTCGAAGCGTCTTTGCGCCGTCCACTTCACCATCTGCCATCAAATTTGCCGCCATGACAGCGAGCTCCTGCGCGCGCGGGTAAACGTTTGCAACAGAAAAATCGATGACGTACACTTTGCCATCATCCCCAAGGATGGTGTTCGACTTTATGATGTCGCCATGAACAAATACTTTCGGCAATGTGTCTAGAGGCAACCGTTTAAAATGCTCCAGTGCCTGGGTGGCAAGTCCGCGTCCTTCTTCGTTCATCAAGTCTTTAGTTTGCTCGTACATCCATACAAAGTTCGGAATAGCCCACGAGTCAAAAAGCTCAGTCGGTTGAATTTCTAAGCGGTTGATCTTTAACGCCTCCATAGCAATCAGGTCCAGCTCGGCATGCGTCGGTGAGCGCTGCAATTCAAAATACGTTTTGCCAGCCACAAAATGCATGACGACCATCGAAAGACCAGAAGCATGAACATAGTGAATGTCCCTGCTCGGCAGCTTTAGAATCTCCGGATGATGCACGTCTGAGTTATTTACTGCCTCCAAGATCTCGATGTTGCGTCGGACCTCTTCCTCGGTACGGTTCTTTGAAAACACCTTCGCGACATACTCGCCCCTGTCTGTTTTGACACGTACGTTGTAGTCTTCAAAGCCAACAGCGATGACGGACTGTTCTAAAATTTCTCCTAACTCCAACTCTTTGCAAGCATCAGAGATGGCCGCGTTTATATTGCCATCTTCGGCGAGCCTCGCTTCAAAGTCTTGGTTGCTCATACTTCGACAACTATATGGTCTTCCTTTGTCCATCCGGGGCGAGAGTGAAGAATGCTCAACGTATCCGCCGATCCTTTCGCCCAGTGAACTATACCGGGCAAGATCGTATGAACATCGCCTTTTTTAAGTAAGTACATTTCGTCGTCACAATACAGTTCAAGCTCACCTTCAACTATCGTATAAGTTTGGGTCATCTTCAGATGCTTATGTGGCTTGCTCTGAATTATTACTTCAGCAGCAGTGTCGTATTCTGAGTGCTCTCTCACTGGTTCAATCTCACACACAAAGTGCTGGCCCCTGCCGTCGAGATCATACGTCTCTTTGCCGGGGTACATATCCTGTAGCTTTTGGATTATCTCATCTGGTTTCATATCGCTATTATACCTTTCTCAAGTATTCATCTATGTCTCTTTGCGAACAAAGCTTTACAACTTTTGTATCCGGGTACTTCTGCATAACATCATGGATCTTTGGTTTATACCGTTTGTTGAACTTCCACACATACCAGAAAAATTCTCTGTCGATCTTTTCTTTCCACTCCGGCGGCATGTCAGGTCGCACGCTACTGCGATACTGCAGTCTGCGCTTGAAAAGTCGGTACAACACGAGCGGCCGTGGCAAATCTATCCAAAGTACGATATCCGCAACGGCAAATCGCGCTTCAAATGTCGACGAATAGTTCCCGTCGATGATCCACTCCTTGCCCTTCACCAGCTCACGGACCTTTGCAAACCAGGCTTCTTTATTTTCGTAGTAGTTGTACTTTTTCTGGTGATAGTAGTAGTCGAGATGTATGAGCGGCAAACCAGTCTTTTCTGCTAATGTTACCGAAAACGTCGTTTTGCCTGAACCGGGGCAACCTATTATAGAAAAGTGGCGACTATCCATAAACCTACACTACCCACTAACCTGCTTAGAGACCGCACCACCCCCAAGTAATCCTATAATCAGGGCTATAAACTCATTTGCCATCGGAGCATGGGCCGTTTGAAGAAAACCCGCAAAAACAAGTAGTGATATCAAGATGAACACTTTCCACCTTGTATCAAATTTGTGTTTCTCGAGATCTACCCTTTTCATTTCCTAGCCTAGAGTAAGTCGATGATGGTTTTAAGTTTTTGCTTCTCTTCCGCTGTTAATCCGGCAGGCGCATAAATGCCTGCCTTAACACCGTTCCTTATGATGATCTCGATTTTGTTAAGTTCCTGAGCAGTATCATTCATTAATTCTGCTGCCGATGAGACTGAACTCTCAGTCGTTGGTACAGATGCCTCAGACTCACTTATAGCTACTGGAGCATCCGTAGCAGCTTCCTGGCCAAAGTCAGTGCCATCAAGGACTATCTTTCCTTCTTGGTCGATGAGTCCAGCATATTCTAGCGAGCTCCGGAAAACCTTTGCGGCCTCTTCGCCAGAAGTAGGATTAATCCCATGGCTTGTGACAAGAATATTTGAGAGTAGGCCGGGAACAGTCCCGCCCGCATATTTATCGACGAGCGCCTTGAAAAGGCCCGGCTTGAGTGCGGCGCTTCTGATCGCAACTCGTTTCGCCTGTTCATCTTCTGGAAAAAGGATTCTTAAGGACAAATCAGACAACTTATGCTCTGAAGACCTGCCATTTATCAAACCGAATTGTATAAGCGCGGCTATAACCCTTTTTGACTTTCCATTTACCCCACTATAGTTAAGTGCTCTGGCAACATCATCCTTTGATGCAGCTGCTTTACCAATAGCGGCCAGCAACAAATCGAGTGATTCCACTGACTTCTTAAGATCTATGACTGGATAAGACGCGCCGCGTACATTTTTTACTGAGTCAGACATATATAAACTCCTATTTTACCTATATATTTCATATTCTAGACCCTAAAAGGTCTAGAGTCAACAGGTTTTTGAGTCTTTTTGTGCTATTGATGCGTCTTATGCTATTTCAGACACTCTTTTTTGCTCTGTTGTATCTCTATCCCTGACCGTAACAGTTCCATCCTCAAGTGTCTGGAAGTCGATAACCACACAGTACGGGGTTCCGATCTCGTCCTGGCGGCGGTAGCGTTTACCGATGTTTCCGTTGTCATCCCACATGACACGTCCGGGGTTTTCTGCAGAAAGTTTCTTGTAGACTTCGCGAGCTTTTTCGACAAGCTCTGGCTTGTTCTTCAGAAGTGGAGAAACGGCATATTTCACAGGGGCGAGGTGCTCTGGCAGCGCCAAGTACACACGCTTTTCACCGTTTTGTTCATCTTCTCGATACGAAGCAGTCAGTACAGCCATCAGTGCACGCTCGACACCAAAGCTTGGCTCGATGACGTGAGGGATGAAGCGTTCGTCGCTTCCCTTCACGGTGTATTCCATGCTCTTGCCAGAGTGTTCCTGGATGTTTTTCAGGTCAAAGTCAGTTCGGTACGCCAGGCCCATAAGTTCTTCGCGACCTATAGGAAAGTCGAACTCGAAGTCGATGGTGCGCTTGCTGTAGTGAGCACGATCTTCATCGGGTACTTCTAGCTCGTGGATCATGTCGGCCGGTAAGCCAAGTGCGTCGAACCACGTCTTGCACTGCTCTACCCAGTGTTCGAATGCTTCTTCCCATTTTTCAGGATGCACGAAGTACTCGATCTCCATCTGCTCAAACTCGCGACTGCGAAATACGAAGTCACGCGGACTTATCTCGTTGCGAAACGCCTTTCCCTGCTGCGCAAGGCCAAACGGCAAGTCGGGGTAGAAACTATCGACTACGTTTTTGTAGTTCGTGAAGATGCCTTGGGCAGTTTCTGGGCGAAGATAGACTTTGTTAGGACCAACCTTAAGACGATCACGATCGTTTTCGGCCTTGATTTCGAAGCTCTGCAAGTTTTCTTCTTGGAACATTTGATAATACTTCTCTAGTACATCTCTTGTGAGCTCAAGATTTATTTCTCCCGCCGTGGGGCCAATACTAGTTTCGAACATCATGTTAAATGCTCGAGGCTCGCCAAATGTTCCCTCGCTTCCACAAGCTGGACATTTGTTTGGGTTGTCTAATTTGTCAGCACGAAAACGGCCTTTACAGTGCGAACACTCGACCAACGGGTCGGTAAATGTATCGACATGTCCACTTGCCTGCCATACTTTTTGGTTCATGAGGATCGCAGCATCGACACCGTACATGTCGTCACGTTCGTCCACAAATTTGCGCCACCACAGGTTCATGATGTTGCGTTTGAGCGCCACACCAAGTGGACCGTAGTCCCATGTTCCGCTCAGTCCACCGTATACTTCTGACCCCTGGTATATAAACCCGCGTCGCTTTGCGAGTGAGACTATGTCTTCGAGTCTTGTGTCTTTGCTCATAATTCCTTTCAGTATACCATGCACTCACCCCTGTGACCTCTTGAATAAATTGTGTTTTTGTGTTATGATAGAAAAGTAATCGTTCGCACCCCACAACTCGGAAGGTGGCTCACGCCATGCACAACCCCACCCTCAGCACCCACCTCACCCCGCACATCTGCGCGGAGACGGTCGAAGAGCTCCTCAAGAACGGCGAGGCCTACAAGGCCAGGCAGCAGGCCATGCAGGCCATCGAGTTCTTCGGCGAGGACAACATCGATGGTGCTGACCTACAGGTCTTCGCAGCGACCCTGCTCTTCGACGTGCGTTTCGACGACGACAAGAGCATCCGGCGCAGCTTCGCCCATCTGTGGGCACCCACCTGGGACACCTACTCGAAGGGCTACGACCAGCGCGAGTACCTCGGTCGACTCCTGTGGGTCTCCGAGCTGCTGATCCGCAACGGTCTCGGCAACACGGCCTTCTGGCTCCTGCAGTCCGAGATCAGCACGCTCTGGTCCATCATGCGTGAGGCAACTAGCCAGCTCCTGGAGAGGTACAAGTCCTCGCCGGGCTTCGAGATCTTCTACCGGCGTATCCAGCCCATGCTGGATGCGCCGGGACCGACGACAACCTGAGCATGGACCCGAACGATTGACCCCCAACCCGCACTTCATCGCACATGGCGATGGAACGATGCGCGGGTTGGGGGCGTTTTAATTTGCGCTAGAAACATTTTTGTGGTATAAATGTATGATACTCGTTCGCACCTGTCACTACCTACCGGAGGACTCATGACCCGCACATTCCCCAAGACGTCCTCGGATGCTGCCCAGCAGATCCGCCAACTTCTCGACGAAGGCCACCCCGCACTGGCCATCCAGCGCAGCAAGGACGTCGAGGCCGCCGGCCTCTTCGAAGCTGCCAGCTGCCAGGAGCTCATGACCATGACCGCGCCGCTGGCGTTCAGCGACATGGTCGACATCTGGTTCAAGTTCCTGGGCTACTGGGACGTGTCATATCTCAAGGCGAGATACGGCGAGCTCCCAGACCCGCAGATGTACCTGGACCAGGTGCTCTGGCTGGCCGAAGACTTGGTCCTCACAGAACGGCATGGCCGACCTGGGCCAGCCTATGAGCTGCTCCGCAACAACCTGCGGGACTTGCACCGTCTGAAGTCGAGAGTGCTGACCGACACGGTCCTGAGGTTGAGCGCAGTGGGCAACTTCGCTCACTACGCCGCACGACTTCGCGAGCAACGCAGCGCCCTGCCGGGCTGACCGGTCGCCGAACGACGTACCCCCAACCTGCTGTCCAACGCACTCGGCGATGGAGCAAACAGTAGGTTGGGGGATATTTTAATTTGTACATTTTTGTGTCATAATCATAAAATTCGTACCTAGACAATGGAGGCCGCTCATGAGGAAGCCCGCGCTACTACGCACAATCGCCCGTATCGGAAGTCTGCTCGAGCGCGGCGAGACACACATCGCTCGCATCTTGGCCGACGAGGTGTTCGAAGCAGTAGACACGACGCAACTCGAGCATGAACAGCTGCTCACCCTGACCGCGCCCTACGCATTCCAGCATGAGACTGTGGACGAAGGTTTCGTCAGGTTCACGGAGACGTGGATGAGGTCGTTGTTGAATCTCCACGCACGCTTCAACCTCACGAACTACCTCGACAAGGTGCTGTGGATCTCTCGTCTGCTGATCCGCAACGGGCTCAGCAATCGCGCGTTTGACCTCATGAACATCCTGCAGGCCGAACTCGTGGAGCACCTACCGGAGAAGTTCTCGAAGCTACTGGAAGAGCACTCGACCTTCCCCGGATTCGAGCGCTACTACCCGCTGCTGGTGCCGGAAATGCGCCCCAAGGCCTAGCGCCATCTGTACGAACGCCCCCATCCTGTTGTCCGCATCGCGGAGCAACGAGCAGGATGGGGATATTTTTATTTCTAGTGAGAATAACTGCGCTCAGCTAGCCAGAGGCAGTCTGTTATAAGTTCCTCTACCCCTCGCACGTGCTGCGCCACTCGTGGGGGTTGCGCGCTGAGTATGCGCAGCAACTTTATGTGAGCCGTCGTGAACCTGCCCTGCTCGTGATACACAAAGTTCATGTTTGACTCGTCGAAATTGTAGCGACTTTCTTCAACCAACTTCATGCCGTTGTCGTCGGTCGCAAGGTTTAGCCCGCTCCCGTGTAAAATTCCCAGCTGCAGCCAAAACCAGCTTTCAGTTATCTTGTCGTCAATCTCTGGGTCGTCGAGTGATTCAAAGGCAGTTTTGAGTAGCGCAAAGTACGCTGGGTCAGCGATCGATTCCACGACACTTGAGATTTGTTTTATCGCTTCGTAGCCAAACTGAAGTCGTTCGTATTCCTCGAGTATATGTGGGAAGAATGTGTCGAGACGCGAACTGGTAAGCGTGCCCATGTCACCTTTTCCAGGGATGATCGAAACATCACAGATCGCAAACAGCTCTATACCACCGGCAAGTTTACTCTTTTCACGGCGCACACCCTTGGCGATCACGCTCAGTTTGCCATGGTCGGGTGTCAGCAACTGCAAGATCCGGTCGGCCTCGGCATAATTCGTGCGACGCAGAACTATAGCTTTGGTGCGAATTGGTTTCATCTAGTCACCTTTCCGTCACGGTCTATATGCTCCTGAACCGCCATAACTAGTTGGTCGGGTGTCAGCGTCGCCTTGCTAAACACCTGAACAATTCCGTAGCTTTTCATGTCGCTACTACTAAGTTGCTGCGTGTCGACACCCGTGCACAAAATGACAGGAATACTCGCCGTGTCCTCATAGCTTTGTAGCTCGTGGAACAACGTAAACGTGTTGTGGTCACCGAGCATAACGTCGGCAACTATAAGAGCCGGCATTTGTTTGTCGATGAGTTTCATCGCCACATGCGCCGAAGTTACCGTCTGTGTTTTAAACCCGGCAGCACTTAGCATCGCCGCGTAGCTGTCTGCTAGCCACTGATCGTCTTCGATGAGAAGTATATTTAATCGTTTCATAGTAGTGAAAGTTGGTGTGATACCGGTACTGCAAGTGAAAAAGTCATGCCGCCTCGGCGGTGACGAGTGACGAGAAGCTCCGAAGACATCGCGCGAGCAAAGACGCCAGCGATCCACAGTCCAAGCCCGCTGCTTCCAGGTCGTGCTCCGAGTGGTTGTGGTGCAACACCGAGTCGTTTTTCTAGCGTCGAGAATTGCTTGCGATCGATAACTGGTCCGTTGTCACGAACCGAAAAGACGACGTCTGAACCGCGTCTTTTGACGCTTAGTGCAAGGTCGCTGCCGCTTGGGTTGTGTGACAATGCATTGTCGCACAGTCCCATAAGTACGGCGGGCAAAAGTTCGGCGTGTGCCACCACGAGCATGGGCCTCTTTGGCATATTCATACGGACTCCCTGCCCCATGCCACGCGCCAGTGGTGTAATCTCCCGCGCAACATCTGTCCACACCGAAGCCGCTTCGAGTGGCTCAAGTGCAAACAGTGCATCTTCTAGCCGTGCGGTACGAGTGATGTTTTCAACGAGACGAAGCGCGCGCTCACTCGTCAGACGCAAACGTTCCTGAACAATTTTTTGTTCAGGAGTCAATGTGCCGGCAGTTTCGAGCTGAAATGAAAGCTGACGAACGAGCGCGAGTGGGCTCTTGAGTTCATGCGCCGCGGCTAGAACTGAAGGCACAGCCAAACTGCCCCAGTTTGCTCCCTCACTTGCATGTTCGCCTCGCATAGCTACTTACAGTGTAGCACGCGCAGCACTGTCAGAGGTAGGCTATGGGTTGAAGTCGAGAGACTTTATGACGACGTTGTCGAAGTCGTTTTTGAACTCAGCAGCATCGGAGGCGATGGTGAGTGTCTTGTCGCGAACTTTGAAAACCACAGCCGAACCAGTGCGCTGCTTCGAAAACTCACCGTCCAAACGAACTCCCGTCGCGCCGTTCACAGTAAATGGTACAGACTTTAGTGATCCCTTTTTCACTGTTGCTTCATAGCCTTGGAGTGACTTTGTGTACTCCTGATCTTCTATAACGACGCGAACGGCGTATGGCTGAGTCGGTGAAACAGTTGGGACGACGAGTGGGTAGAAATATGCTTCGTAGGAACCGCCTACGCTACTCTTGCCAATGTACACGCTCCAGGTCTTAGGGTAGTCAAAACTAACATGGCCAAGGTCGTCGGGACCCGTGAACTGTCGATAAGGTTGCTTTTCGCGCTCAACAAATTGCTTCTCAAGCTCCGTCTTCTGGGTTGCCTGACTTGCAGTAACGGCTTTTTCTACTTTGGTATCGCTGTTGTTCTTGTAGTCTTGCATTCCGCTAAATGCCCAGACACCAAACGCCGCCAAAATGACTGCCAAAACAGCGAGCAAGATACTCGCAAACAGTAGCGGGTTCACTGAGCCCCTCTGTCGCTCTATATGATTCATGCTCTTACTATAGAGTGCGCACCTGGCCCTTGTAAAGGGTTATGCTTTTTTGTAAAGGTAGACTAGTAGCGCGCCATCTTCTTGCTCTGGCTCACGTCCCGGTACCGGAACGCCATAACTGACCAGACGTACGTCTTGACCAAGCCGTGCTACTTGTTGTGTAAGATACTTGTCGAGCTTCTTCATATATGGCGTGCCTAGAAAAACGAACACAACTTTTGTACGATTTGGCAAGTCGCTTAACCAAAAATCTTGCATGGAAACACGCGCTAAACGGCTATGCCTACGCAGCCGAAACCACGTCACAAGCACTAAAAATGGGTTAAGCTCGTACCCAACAGCGCTAATGCCTCGCTCTGCCGCCGCCTTGAGCAGTCGGCCATCGCCGGAACCGAGGTCCACCAGTGTTTCACCAGGTTTAAACTTGACGACATCGAAAAGACTGCTGACGTCTGCTGACTTCGTTGGCACATACGGCGCCCCACGGAACACGATGAGCATAAAGAACACGAAAAAAACCAGCCCGACTGCGTAGAGAACTATCACGATGGTGAGTCGAAGCGCTCTTTGAGAACTGTTATCTTGGTCTTGAGATCGCTCAGATCTGCTTGAATCTCTTCGGCAAGTTTGTTGCCAGTTTCAAACTGCTCCATAGCGGTAGCGATGTCGAGATCGGCATCGTCGAACTTAGCAACGATTGACTCAAGCTCTGCAAGTTTAGTTTGTAAGTCTTTTTTCGACATGGGTTACTCCTGCTTTTATGATAACGTGTTTCGTCTCGATGTTTATGGCGTCACCTGGCTTCAAGTTCTCAGAAGCTGGCTTGCCCGCAGCGTCAAACACCAGCGCATAGCCACGATTGAGCGCAGTGCGTGGATCAAGCTGACGCATGACCGCGTGCAGCTGCTCGTAGCGACGCTCCAGTCGCTCAAATCGCTCGTCGATCCGTCGTAACATGCCCTGCCGGCTCTCGGTAACGACTCGCTGTACACGCTCCGCAGCCGACTCTATAGCCTGGATCATGCGGACCTGGTCACGTTTTACGTGGCGAACGATGTCGGCCTTGTCTGGCACCAGTAACTGGGCAGCGTTACTGGGGGTGGCGGCGCGAACGTCCGCCACCAGGTCGGCCAGACTCGTGTCGACTTCGTGTCCAACACCGACGATAGTCGGGATCCGGCTAGCGGCAATGGCTCGCACGAGCGGCTCGTCGTTAAACGCTGCAAGATCGTCTGCGCTTCCGCCGCCACGGATGATGGCGATGACATCGACTGGTTCCGCCATCTGGTTAAAGTGCTCAAGTGCACGGATGATCTGTTTTGGAGCCTCAAACCCCTGCACAAGCGTATGAGCAACCACAAGCTCAACATTGCCCCAACGCTCAGAGACAATCTTCACAAAGTCAGCGTAGCCAGCTGCTTGTGTCGAGCTGATCACCCCTATGCGCGATGGCATAGTTGGCAAACTACGTTTGCGTTCGGGAGCAAACAGCCCTTCTTTTTCTAGTTTTGCCTGGAGAAGTTCAAAGGCTCGCTTCAGACTACCCTCGCCCACCGGCTGAACGTCACGGACAGTTAGGCTGAACCTCCCCCAGGCGGTAAGCTTCGGCTGTGCGACCACACGCACCTTCATGCCATCCTCTAGCTGTGTTCGCAGCTGAAACAGCGACATAAAGCAACCAAGGGTGCCCGATGCGTCTTTGATGTCGAAAAACACATACTTGTTTTGGTTGACCTTGAAACTAGTAACTTCGCCCTCGACCACTATGACTGGGTAAGCGTACTCCAGCGTCTGGTTGATGACAGCGATGGCGTCGCTGACGCTAAGCGGGGTGTTTTCCATACGTGCGCAGTGCCAAATGATAAAAAATGTATCCAGAGCCTATAGTGAGCAGCACTAGGATGACCCGTGCGAGTAGAACTCCTGCAAGTGCCGTTGCACCAGGCACACCAGACGCAGTCAAAATCAGTACCATGAAGGCCTCGTACCCACCGGTGCCTCCAGGTGTCACCATGACCGCTCCAACCACGGCTGCAACACCTATGGCAAGCAAGATTGTAGCAGGGTTTACGAAGCTGCCGAGCGACAAAAATGTGAAGAAAAACAGACTAACTTCGGTGAGGTTAAACACTACCCCCCACAAGAACGGTCGAATGAGCAAACGAAGGTCGGACTTGAGCGCGTGATAGTCGTCTTGCAGCTCGTCGAGAAACTTTTTTATACGCGCTGGGCTGAGAAGTTTGCGTTTCGAACGCATAACGACGCGGCCAAACCAGTTCACGGCTCGACTTACCTGCTCGGAAAACTTGTTGAGTCTGCGTTCGCTGTCTATAACGTACCAAACGATCATCCCACCGATGATGAGACCGCTTGTGAGCCCGCTCGTCGCGAGTATGGTCATCCTGTTTACTCCGCTGTCGATGGTCACCACAAACACCGCAAGTATAAGCAAGACCACGAAAGAACCGAACGACGCGGCGAGGCGCACCACCTGTGCAAGCGTTGCTCGACCAGAGCTAATGCCTAGTTTACTGAGGCGCCACGTCATGTACGACACACCAGAAACGCCAGCGGTTGGCAGGATGTGATTTACGAAATTCAGTTCAAGAGCCATCCGTGCCATATCCCAGTTCTTCACTTTTTGCATGTGACCTCGGCGCTTTAGGTATGAAAAGATTGCCGCGCCGTTCGAGTAGTAGCTCAAGAACTGTAGCGGGATGATGAGTGCAAGTATCCAGATATTTACCTTGCCCAGTAGGTTCCAGGCCTGGACAAGTTCTTTTCGGAGCGCGAACAAAAGACCCGCAACAAGCACGAGCGTCAGTATGTTCAGCACCCTCCGAAACGTCATACCTCTAGTATACCCTAGCCTGGGGCCCTATACTGTAGCTTATGAACATCTGTATTTTGGGGCGCCAACCAGCCATCGGGCTCGCTGAACTTGAAAGTCTGTACGGAAGCGACAATGTCACATCGCTTGGTTCGGTAGCTGCGCTTGTCGACGCCGACATAGACTTTGCGCGTCTTGGCGGCACAGTAAAAGCTGCCAAATGGCTCACGACACTCGACACGGCGCAGGCTCAAAAAGCCTTTGACTACTGTCGACGCGAGCTCCCAAAATACCTCAGTTACCTACCACCAACTGGGAAGATCAAACTCGGTGTTAGCCTGTACGACCTGGACATGCCGGTAAGCAAGATAAACGCCAACGTCCTGAGCCTGAAAAAAGTTGCCAAAAACGCTGGTCGCTCAGTTCGTGCCGTACCAAACACCGAACCCGCTCTGTCGAGTGCGCAAACCTACCACAACGCCCTGACGTCGGCGGTTGGCATGGAGCTCGTCTTTGTGCGCAGCGGCGACCACGTCGTTGTCGGCCAAGTTACCGGGGTACAAGACATCGACGCCTACACCCTACGCGACCGCTCACGACCAAAACGTGACGCCTTCGTGGGCATGCTTCCCCCTAAACTTGCACAGACTATCGTCAACCTGGCTGTCGGTCAGGATTTGCATGGCGACCAAGCAGCTGCAGCTTTGCCTCTCGAGTCAGACTCTGCCTTTCCGGCAGGAGCGAGGCAAGAGCGCCAGCTAAATCAGTTAGCGCCGAGCGGGTCTGACGAGAGTGGCAAAGCTGCAGTCACCCCTACCCCCACCCTCCTCGACCCCTTCTGCGGCACCGGCGTGGTGCTCATGGAAGCTGCGCTTATGGGCTATGGCGTCTACGGAACTGACCTAAGCGAAAAAATGGTCCGCTACACTACTGACAACATGGAGTGGCTTCGCAAAGAGTATGGTCTAGTCAAAACTCCTATGCTCGAAGTAGCCGACGCTGTAGACCACATCTGGCGTCAGCCTACCGACGTCATCGCCTGCGAAGGATATTTGGGCCAACCACTCGGCGGTCAAACTCCTAGTCCTGAAAAACTCCAAAAGATCGTGGGTGAATGCGACAAGGTCATGCGAGGCTTCCTGGA
>CAYMMO010000014.1:7272-13631 GCA_964391615.1 uncultured Candidatus Saccharibacteria bacterium | reverse complement strand
GAAGATGCGATTGCGCATGCACTTCGTATCCATGTTGGGGTGGCACCTGAGACTGTCCAGTTAGTCGACACCATGTCATTTATCGACCCAGATGATCGAGCGCTACAGTACG
Source organism: uncultured Candidatus Saccharibacteria bacterium (assembly GCA_964391615.1). Classification (GTDB taxonomy): domain Bacteria; phylum Patescibacteriota; class Saccharimonadia; order Saccharimonadales; family Saccharimonadaceae; genus CAYLGT01. Next base: position 13,519 of record CAYMMO010000014.1, on the reverse strand, counting down.
TGTTTCTTGTCTTCCAAGTAAGCCTCAAGCCGACCGACCGAACCATCGAGCTAAGTAGTGAGTACGATAAGTACGTCTGGAAGAAGTTGGAAGAAATACAACGAAATGAGCTGACCCAGTCGACACTGCAGCTACTCGGTCTTCAAGACATTCCTTATGCAACAGGGACGCCTCAGCTCGATGACATAGAAACTGATGACCAAAATGCTACAGCTAAACATGTCATTATCTACAGTGATGGTGGTTCCCGTGGCAACCCGGGTCCGTCAGCAAGTGGATTTGTTGTCCAAGACGAGCGTGGTGAAATTATCAACGAGGGCGGCGCGTACCTTGGCGTTACGACCAACAATGTGGCTGAATACCAGGCAGTATATTTAGGCCTAGAGCGTGCGCTTGAGCTTGGTGCAAAGACTGTAGATTTTCGCATGGACTCACTGCTGGTTGCCAACCAGATGAATGGTATCTACAAAATCAAACACCCAGACCTCGCAGTCATTCACCATCGTATAAAAGAGCTTGCGACCAAGTTCGACAAGGTGGCGTTCTCTCACGTGCGCCGCGAATTTAACCAGCTGGCTGACGGTGTCGTCAACAAAATTCTCGACCAAAACGAGCGTTAACCAGTTATACTAGTACGTGGTTAGATTGCTAAGCAATCGCTTGTACATTTGTACCAGAGGAAAGTCCGGGCAACATAGGACAAAGACAGCCGCTAACGGCGGCCGGGGGCGACCCTAGGGAAAGTGCCACAGAAACGATACCGCCCGCACCCCTAAAGGATGCGTGGTAAGGGTGAAATGAGTGCTCACGCCAAAAGCGTGGGAAGGGTGACTTGTCACTTCTTGGGTAAGAGCCCACAGCTGCGGTAGGTAACTACCGGAGGAGGTAAACCCTGTCTGTTGCAAGGAGGTGGAGGCCCGCTTTTAGCGGCCGGTCCGTTCGTACTCCACCATTGATCCGCTCGAATATGCTGGCAACGGCATATCTAGATAGATGATTGCTCCCGACAGAACCCGGCTTACAGGCTATCTAACCACTAAAAAACTCCCCGCGGGGAGTTTTTTAGTGTGTCGGCTGCGAGTATCTATTTGATAGCGCTTTTGACGATGGCCGTGAAGGCTGCTGGTTCGCGCGCGGCGAGGTCAGCGAGTGTCTTGCGGTCCAGTTCGATACCGGCTTCTTTGAGACCGTGCATCAGTTTGCCGTAGGTGGTGCCGTTCTCACGAGCAGCAGCGTTAATTCGGGTGATCCAGAGGCTACGTAGGTCGCGCTTTTTGTTGCGGCGATCACGGTAGGCGTACTGTAGGGCCTTGATAACGGCCTGTTTCGCTAGGCGATAGCTGCGCGTTCGCGCGTGCTGCATACCTTTGGCTTGCTTGAGCACCTTTTTGTGGCGTGCTCGGGCAGTGGTTCCTCGTTTTACTCGCATACTAGACTCCTAGAGCTCGTTTAATGTTTCGTGCGTCTTTACCGGTGATCTCGGCGCTGGTGCCGATACGGCGCTTGCGACTGGCGCTCTTCTTTGCCAACATGTGGCCAGCGAAGGCGCGTCGACGGGTGATTTTGCCAGTTGAGGTCAGTTTGATCCTCTTGGCAGTACCCTTATGGGTCTTCATTTTAGGCATTATTTGCTCCTTACCGTGATGCTCAGGTTACGACCTGCCATCGTCGGCTTTTGTTCTAGCACCGAATCGTCCTCGAGTAGTCCAATAATACGGTTAATCAGTTCGTGTCCTAACTCTTGGTGGGCCATTTCACGTCCGCGGAAAAATATAGATATCCGTACCTTGTTGCCATCTTCTAGGAAAGATCGAATCTTTCGTAGCTTGATGTCGAGGTCGTGCTGGCCAATCTTTAAACCAAGGCGCATTTGTTTGAGCTCACTGCGGGTCGCATTCTTTTTGTTCCGTTGTAGCTCTTTCATCTTCTGGTACTGGTACTTGCCCCAGTCGACGATTTTCGCAACAGGCGGAGATGCGGCAGGAGATATTTCAACCAAATCAAGTTCGGCGTTTTCGGCAGCTTTCAGGGCGTCGCTACGCGACATGATGCCCAGTTGCTCACCGCTTTCACCTATAACTCGCAGTTCAGAAGCACGTATGGCTTCATTGATGCGAACCGATTTTGCGTTAATACTGATAAAACTCCCGGTGTAGGTTAGTTAAAGTTTGTTATGTACCAGGGGGTATTTTAGCAAAAAATAACAGAGATAGCAACAGAGGAGGGGATTATCCTTCCCGTTTTCGGTACTGGAGTGCTTCGGCCATGTGTGCCGCTAGTATGGAGTTGCTTTGTTCTAGGTCGGCGATGGTGCGGGCAACTTTGATGAGTTTGAAGTAACTACGCGCCGAAAGCTTGAGCCGATCGGTGGCTTGGTTGAGCAGCTCGGCGGCCTCATCTGACAGGCGTGAGGTTTGGGCAATATTTTTGCTTGCCAGTTCGGCGTTGGGCTTTGACTGACGAGCTATCTGGAACTGACGGGCTACTTCAACTTGGGAACGTAAGACTGGGCTAGTCCTTTCGCTTGAGTGGTGGAGCAGATCCTTCTCCGGCACTCGACCAACAGAGACAACCATATCGATACGGTCCATCAGTGGTCCTGATACCCGCTTTTGGTAGGCGAGTATCTGCGGCATCGAGCAACTGCATTCGTGGGTAGGGTCGCCGTGGTATCCGCAGGGACATGGGTTTTTGGTGGCGATGAGCATAAAGTTCGCTGGATAGCTGACCCGACTTGCGGCACGAGCCACGTGAACCTCGCGGTCTTCAAGAGGTTGGCGGAGTGATTCGAGCGCGGTACGAGGGTATTCGGGAAGCTCGTCAAGGAACAAGACGCCGTTATGAGCTAGGCTTACTTCTCCGGGCAGGGGTTTCGTTCCTCCGCCGATTAGCGAGATAGTGCTTGCCGTGTGGTGTGGGCTGCGAAAAGGTCGTTCAAGTGCAATGTCGTCGACCAGGTCGCCGCCCAAACTATGCAGTTTTGTGATGGCAATCTGCTCGTCATAAGTAGGCCTAGGCAGTATAGAAACAAGTGTGCGAGCCAGCATGGTTTTGCCGGCACCTGGCGGTCCGTCGAGCAGGAGATTGTGGCCGCCTGCAGCCGCGATGAGCAGGGCTCGCTTAGCTTGCTCTTGGCCTTTGATGTCACTCATGTCAACAGAGTGCTTACGACTAGTCGTTGCATTTTTAGCAACGTATGGTTGTAGTCGTTTTTCTCCTAGGAGATGTAGGAATACCTCTGTAAGAGTCGTTGCAGCAATAACAACGACATCTTTGACGAGGCTTGCTTGTGGGGCATTGCCAGCAGGTACGACGACCGTGCGAAAGCCGTTCTCTCGTGCGGTTTCGACGATATTTATAATGCCTCGAACAGGACGAAGTTCACCGCCTAGACCGAGTTCGCCTGCGCACAGTAGATCGTCAAAATACGCTTGCTGAAGTTGTCCGCTGGCGATGAGTATCGACAGGGCGATAGGTAGGTCAAAATGTGAACCATCTTTAGGTAGGTTGGCTGGTGCGAGGTTGATCGTTAAGTGCTTGGCGGGGAAGTCGAGATGGGAATTGCGGATTGCGCTGCGCACTCGCTCTTTAGCTTCATCGATGGCTTTGTTGCCAAGGCCAACGATACTTATCGTGGGCAGACCCTTTGCAGCGTCACACTCTATAGTGATCAGACGTCCCTCAAACCCATAACTGGTAGCCGATGTCACCCTCGCAGTCATATTGGCGTCATTTAAGCATAAACAGTTTGCATGTGACAAGATACAAAAAAGCCTAAGTCATGACAACTTAGGCACTTTTGGTGGAGCTGCGGGGTACTGCCCCCCGGTCCGACTGGTAACGAATTGTTCGTCTACACGTATAGTTACTTCCAATTTTTTTACGACTCAAACTCCTATGGAAATAACAAACATAGAGTTCGAAGTCGCGCTAGAAAATCTCATCTCACCCCTCTAGCTGCCCAGGAGAGAGACCAGCAACATGAATATGACGCTAACGGCGTTGTATGTTGCCTAAACGCTATAGCGGCTGAGCCTTAGGCTCGAGCTGTCGCAAAAGCAAAGCTAGGAGCTGTGAAGCTCTTTGCAAATGCCTTTACTGATGCAAAAAAGTTTGCAGTTAAAGTACTGATTACGTCAGTGGTCGGCGTGCAGAACAATCTGTTAAGGTCCAATCGTCGAAAGCTATGTCAGCCCCTCGTCGGAATCGACTGCCAGTTTTCGTTTTGAAACAAGTTTCAAAAGCTTCAACTTTTCGTCGCTTCCTCCTTCCGATCCAAAATTCTTATAAATAAGTAATTTTCGATCACAAAGTGCCACTTTGTGGCATAGATATATTATACCATAAAAACTTTAGTATTTTAAACCGGTATACTTTAGGGATATGGGAAACGCACTGCGAGGGATAAATTTGGGTGGTTGGTTAGTGGCCGAGCGCTGGATGACGCAGGATCTTTTCAAAGGAGTTCAAGGTGACGATGAATACTCGCTCGGCTGGGAGCTTGGCAAGGAGGAGGCGGCGCGTCGCCTCAAAGCTCACCGCGCGACGTTCATAAAGGAGGATGACTTTAAGTGGATTGCAGACCAGGGGTTTGATTTTGTGCGATTACCCGTGGGCTACTGGCTCCTGGGTGGCGTAGATAACTTCGTAGAAGGCCAGGAGCACCTGCAGGACGCCTTTATGTGGGCCAAACGGTACAATCTTCTGGTTGTTCTCGACCTTCATGGCCTGCAGGGCTCACAAAACGGCGAGGCGCACAGTGGCAGAAGGGGAGGAATCTGGTTTTTTGAAGAGTCCCACCAGTCTCAGGCTCTGTCGACTCTAGAAAAGCTCGCCAAAACATATGGCGGGCATCCTTCACTTCTGGGCTTACAGGTAATCAACGAGCCAAAGGCATTTTTGCTTGGTGGTTTGGTTAAGTACTACAAAGCTGCATACAACAGGGTGAAGCCACATCTTGCATCGGGGGTAAACGTGATTGTTAGTGATGCATTCCATCCACGTCGGATGAGTCGGGCGTTGGTCGCCGCTGGGCTGGCTTCAAAGGTAGTCATGGATGTGCATCTTTACCAGACAGAGCTTCAATGGTTCGTGAACCGTTCATTTGTTGGACACGAATGGCACGTTAGGCGAGATTGGGGGAATCTGCTTCGTTCAATTTCCAGTCGGGTTCCTGTCATGGTAGGCGAATGGAGCGCTGCGATGCCTACAAAAAATATGTCGACCAGGCTGCCGAGCAGGCAGTACGCTGCGTACTACCAAGCGCAGCTGGAAGTATTTGACACATGGTCCTGGGCCCATGCCTACTGGACATACAAGGCTCCGCACAATGGACCTTGGGAGCATCGATCTCGTCCTGACCTAGGCCGATAGGGACAATCGTTTGAACGAAAAAACAGCCGCCTGCGAGGAACGGCTGTTTCAAGTTGTGTTTTCTTTTTGTCTTTTTGTTTTTTCGTCCCTGAGTAAGTTTTGTATTCAGGAACTACCCCTATCATAAGCCTGGAAAGAGCTTATGTCAACGGTATTTTTTACATTATATGCACTGTGGAAAAGTGCTTTATTTGATGGTGCAAATGCTGTTCAAGGTTTTATGGGTCTGATGGGCGGGGTATACTACCTGCCATGGACGAGAACGTACGAGCTTCAGTGCAAACTGTGTGGGACTATATGGTGCTCAACCAGCCGGTGCAGTCGGCTGATATATTGCTTGTACTTGGCAGTCGTGATGATCGTGTCGCCGAACATGCGGCCTGGCTTTGTCGTGAGTATCGTTTTGGGCTAGTCATGGTTTCCGGCGGGGCAGCTCACCAGAATGATTTGCTAACTACAAAATGGTCGGAACCTACAGAAGCTGAACATTTCATGAATGTTATGTGCAGTTCGGGTTATGGTGAGCCTGTACTGCTGGAAGATAGAGCTACAAATACAGGCGAAAATGCCACTTTAAGCTATGAATTGCTAGAAAAACAGAGGTCGACACCTGTAGGGAGACTGTTAATCGTTACAAAACCTTATATGGAGCGTCGAGCGCTGGCAACATTTGAAGCACAGTGGCCTGAAAAAACTACACAGCTGTCCGTGACGTCACCACAACTAAACCTAAGTCAGTACATAAACAATGATCAGCCGTTTGATGACGTAGTCAATATTATGGTTGGTGATTTGCAACGTATCATTGACTATCCGACGCGGGGGTTTCAGTCCGAGCAGTACGTGCCCGAGCAGGTACTAGCCGCGGCAGAAT
>CAYMMO010000014.1:0-7262 GCA_964391615.1 uncultured Candidatus Saccharibacteria bacterium | reverse complement strand
CAAAAGAGCCGGCTATACGAAGCATCTGTAGTATATTGCACAATACATATTTTTGACTACATTAGACGATATTCAACTATCTAACAGATTAGCCCATCGTATAATTGTACAGATTACAACAATAAAATAGCATAAACGTATTGACATAGTGCAGGGCATTTGCTATAAAAGAAGTAAGCTTTTTGCAAAACAAAAATGTTACGAAACCTTCAAAACAAACAGTTAACACAAAAAGCTTAGTACCTTCCATACCGACCAATCCAACCCCTCTGAGGTTGTTGATAGGTCTCTGACACATCTACCGTTTGGTAGTGACCTGGCGACACCAAAAACAAACATTTTGTCTTTCGCGCCGCCACACACTACCAAACATCGCGTCGAGTACGTATGAATGGTTTAGAACCCCCGGTTTTAAGCTTTCAGGCTCCGCGTCAGTCGTAGATAAGCTCAGCTCTCCCTTACGGGAGTAGAGGAGCGGTCAGTCGCCTGTGGCGACAGATCGGTTTTCATTGGCACGCGCCCTAATAGTCTTATTACAGTGGCGGATGTCGCCACTGATTACATAACGATTTGTCGCTCAGGCTTTTTAACTTTGTTAGATCCTGCAGCTGAGTTACCATGAGAGTGATGAGTTTAAAGATGAAACTTCTAACCTATTTTTCACCCCTGTGGTTTGGGCTGATTTTGTTTTTCTTGCTTGAAACCCTCAACCCACTTTCGAGTGGTCCTGGTGGGGTACTAGCGGTTTTCGTTATGATCTATCTGTTTACGGCCAGCGTGCTGTTCATCGTGCTTCATGTAGGAGTAGGGTTTGTGAGCAAGCTGCTTCTCAAACGAAAGCGTATCGTGACCGCTCGGGGGTACCGCATAGGGATCAAGAGGGCATACTACATAGCAAGTGTCGTTGCCTTCGGTCCTGTGTTACTTTTGGCATTAAATTCGGTGCGTCAGTTGAGACTAGTTGATGTGCTTCTTGTCGTGCTGTTCTTGGTTTTAGCGATTTTTTACTTCTCAAAACGGGACATATAAGCGGCGAAAAGGCACCTCGCACTCGGCGAGGGCTTATGCTATACTTTACCCCATATGGAGCCACAGTTACCGACGCCTCACGGTTCACCTGAAAACCGCGGTCCGGCTCACTTCTCGGGGGGTGAGGTTTATTCTGGTGTACCGACTCCTGAAGCAGCACAGCCCAAAACTGAGCAGCAAGAAGTTCACGAGACGAAAGAGCAGCATACTGGGGGGCCTCAAGGTGATCCAGCTGCCGCCGTTGCACCCGCTTTGCCGAGTTTGCCACAGCTAACACCCGTACAGACCAAGCAAGATGATCAGACGACCGATGACACCAATCCTACCGCCGCTGCTGACGAAGATCTTATAGAGAAAGAGTGGGTAGAAAAGGCAAAAAAAGTCGTGGCCGAGACGAAGCACGATCCTTATATGCAAGAACAGGCAGTGAGTAAGCTGCAGGCTGATTACATCAAAAAACGCTATGGAAAAACTGTTAATCTTCCCAGTGACGAACAGGGCTAGGGTGTGGTAGACATACTTCTTGTGGTGGTGTTTGTAGCGATACTCGCAGCAGCGATCGTTGGCTTCTTTTATTGGCAGTATCGTAAAGTGCTTCGGGAAGCAAAAAATTATGAGCGTGGCCTCAAGATGGTTCCGCTACTCATTCACATCCCGCCTGCGAGTGACGACATAGATACCGGAGGGAGGGACGAGCGAGACATTACCGAGGAGACCATCTCGCAAGCTCAGGTGATGTATAACATCATCGCCAGCACCTCTACAAAAGGCTTCAAGAGCAAGCTGTATGGACAGCGTCATTTGTCTTTCGAGATCGTAAGTAGCCGAGGATTGATTCATTATTACGTCGTAGTACCGATGGCGCTTGTCGACGTCGTGCAGCAAGCCGTGGCAGCCGCGTATCCAGCTGCGCGTCTTGAAGAGGTGGAAGAGCACAACATCTTCAACAAGGTGGGGAAGATCAGCGCTACTATTGGGGGTGAGCTTACTCTAAAGGCACAGTATGCGTATCCGATTGCCACCTTTCAGGAGTCAAAACGTGATGCAATGCGCGCCATACTAAACGCGCTAGCTGTTGCCGGTAAAGAGGATGGCATCGCGATCCAGCTGTTGCTTCGACCCGCGCCAGAGGGCTGGACGAAAAATGTCGTAACTGCCGCCAATAAGATCCGTAAAGACAAAGGGGTTAAACGAGGGCTCGGTGGGAGCGCCTTAGCTCCGAAGGATCTTCTCGAGGCACTCTGGAAGGCCCCGGAACAGAAAGACGTAAGGCCCGAAGATAAACAGCTCTCGACGCTTGAGCAGGCAACAGTGGAGGCGTTGGAAGACAAGACGCGCTATCCTGGCTATGAAGTTCTAGTTCGAGTCATCGCATCGTCTAATACCGCAGCACGCTCGCAGGTGCTTCTCAAAAACGTTGTAGCAGCATTTTCGCTGTTTGATAGCCCGGGTAAAAACGGGTTCAAGTTTAACCTGGCGAAAAACATTGAGTCATTTGTGACCTCGTTTATCTTTCGATTTTTCCCACAGGAAATTCGTCAGAACATTCTAAACAGTGTAGAACTTGCAACGATATTTCACTTGCCCGACCAGCGTAATATTCCGACGTCACAATTACAACGCCAAGCTTCAAAACAGGTTGACGGACCACACCAGGAGTTAACTGAAGGGTTCCTGATGGGGTACAACGTCTATCGTGGAGTGAAGAAAGAGATTCGCCTGAGCACTAACGACAGACGTCGTCATACTTACATCATTGGTCAAACCGGAACAGGTAAATCAAAGTTGCTGGAAAACCTTGCGTTGCAGGATATGCTCGACGGAAAGGGCTTCGCGTTTATTGACCCACATGGCGACTCCGCTGAAGCATTGCTTGGAATGGTGCCAAAAGAGCGTGTTGAAGATGTCATCTATTTCAATCCAGGAGATATGGCTAATCCTCTTGGGCTTAACTTGTTCGAGTTTGATACGCCAGATCAACGAGACTTCTTGGTCCAGGAGGCAATCGCTATGCTGTACCGACTGTATGACCCGGGGCATACAGGCATCATCGGTCCTCGCTATGAGCACTGGTTCCGAAACGCAGCGCTCACCATCATGAGCGATCCGGGTGGTTCGAGTTTTATCGATATACCTCAGGTCTTTAACGACGACGCCTTTGCCAAGGAGAAGATTAAGCACGTTACAGATCAGACTGTTCTCGACTTCTGGAACAAGGAGATGGCTCAGACGAGCGATTACCATAAGTCAGAGGTCCTGGGCTGGTTTGTGAGTAAGTTTGGTGCTTTCCTGAGCAACGAAATGATGCGAAATATCATCGGTCAGACAAAATCCGGGTTTAACCTTCGTGAGATTATGGACAACAAGAAGATCCTTCTAGTTAACCTGAGCAAGGGTAAGACAGGAGAGTTGAACTCACAGCTTCTGGGTATGATCTTTGTCATGAAGTTCCAGGCTGCAGCTATGGGCCGTGCGGATTTGCCAGAAGACCAGCGTGAAGATTTTGCACTCTACGTTGATGAGTTCCAGAACTTTGCTACCGACAGCTTTGAGTCCATCTTGTCTGAGGCTAGGAAATACCGGCTCAACCTCATACTCGCCAACCAGTTCGTGTCTCAGCTCACTGACAAGATTCGTGAGGCGATCATCGGAAACGTTGGCACCATCATATCGGGGCGTATCGGTACGACCGACGCAGAGCTTATGGAAAAGAAATTTATGCCAGTGTTTGATGCCGAAGATTTAACTAAGATGCCTAACTACGAGGGTGTAGCGGTCATGCAAATTGGCGGGGTACCGTCGGCACCGTTTAGCATGCTGTTCCCGCCGATTCTAGGTAAGCCAAACCCACAACTGGCTGACGCACTTAAGAAGCTCTCTGCTGCGAAGTATGGGCGACCTAGGCAGGAAGTCGAACGTGAGATATTCACGCGTCTACGGGCCGGAGATGCAGCCAGGGAGGAAAAGAAGAAGGCCTTTGAAGAACGTATGGCTAGCACAAAGGGTGTTGGCGCTTCAACGTCACCTGGCGGGGCAGCTTCGGGCTCGTCGTTCCTGGATGATTGGCTCGCGAAGCGAAAGCAGCTACAGCAAAAACCTGCAGCTACTCAGCCATCGAAAATCAAGCCGGAACCCGCAAAGCCAGCACCTACTCCTACGCCTACCTTAGCGCCAAAGCCATCAGTTGTACCTCCAAATGCTTCTGAGTCTGCGCCCGTCCATGAAAAGCCACAGAAGACCGAAGCTGAAACAGGGCTTTCAGACGCCGCAAAGATACTCAAAGCGAGTAAAGAACTTGGGAGAAATGACCTAGAAATCAAGCGTACGAGTGGGGTTGATCCAGGAACAACACCTACGTTTGAGGAAACTGCCAAGCTAGAAAAGACCCTTCAGCAAACACTGAGAAGCGATACACTGGCAGCGATTGAGACCAATTAGCTTGCAGTACAGGCTAGCGACGACGAGCCTGGTATGGACGAGATCTTCATAGACCTACGTGGCAAACTACACCACGCCCCAGGTGACGACAAGAAACAATAATTAGACGAAGCTTATTTAGCGACGACCGCGCACCAAGAGTCGTGCGTAGTCGTATATCAAGCCGAGCGCCCAGCCTATGGCAAACGTACCGATAGTCTCGAAGCCAGATAGCTTGTAGCCGTACTGTTTGGCAATGATAAATACTGCAAGCGTAAGGAACGTCGCAGCGATGCTTCCTGCGAGAACGGCATTTGGTCGGGCAACAGTTGAGCCGATAACTTCACTAGCTTTTTCGATAGTTGGCGTGTGGATGATCTTACTGAAAGCGCGTGATGGGCCGCTCATCTCCTGGCGGATCTGCGCCATGGTGTTTTCGTAGCTAGCGGCACGTTGCTTCTTGGTTGCGTGGGTGAGGGTAGGGCCAGATGGCTCGCCACCACCACGCTGTTCTTTGCCGGCTTCGCGAGAGAACGCTGCTTCAGTTTCTTTGCGTGCTGACTCTAGGCGCTCACCTGTATTTTCTTTTTTCTCACCGCTTCGCTCACGACTTTTTTGTAGCTCGGCGCTTCGCTCACTCGCAGCATTTTGTGCTTCGACTGATCGTTCTGCGTTTGGTTTGATGATTTCTGGACTTGCCATACCCACTCCTTAGATCGTTCCCATGTTGAAGTCTTTACGTATGAGGCGAACTTCTTTGCCCAGCTGTCGAGAGCGTGTGTAGAAGAAGGTGACAATCGAGCCGACTACGCCAGCGAAGAGCATGTTTTCACCGGGTCCGGTACTTGGCAGTTCTTCTACCGTTTGTTCAACGATCTTTGGTGCGGTACAGGCGACATCGACTTTGACACTGTTTCCAAACGAGTTGAGCATGATGCAGTCGAATGAACCTGGGTCACTTTGACCTCGAGCCATGGTTGGGATGGTGCTTTTGAGAGTGACGACGAAGCTGTATGAGGCTTTTTCGCCTGGCTTCAGGCGCACATCACCCCAACTTAGGATGTGGCTGTTAGCATCGAAGGTACCACCTCCATTTTGTGTCAGGTCTGAGTATTCCAGGACATCACTGAGCTCCTCTGACACATTCTTCGTAGTCTCTACACTACCGACATTCTCTAGGTAGATGGTGTATTCGATTCGGTCGCTTGCTTGGGCGACAGCCGTCGTTGCGTCAACGTTTTGAGTAAGGTTCTTTGCTGTTTTTGATTCTGTGACGCTTATGCAAGACTCCGTGTTGGTGTCACAAGGCTTCTTGCAGTCATCGAGGTTGCGAGAGTACTTACTGGCGTCGAACTCAGACTCTTTGATGGTGATCACAGTTTTTGACGCGAGATCGCAGACCTGAATGGTTACTACAGGTGGGGTAACAGTAACTTTTGCGTCGTCACAGTCGTCAGTCGCTGTAGGGCTTCCCGGGTTAACTTCTGTTGCGTTGACGCAGGCGGTGTTGTTTAGCTCGCCGGCAACGTAGGCATTCACTTTTGCCGTTAGAGTAAAGGTCTTTGACTCACCGATAGCGAGGGCAGGGATGGTGTAAGACCAAACATTTCCAGAGATAGTGCCGACAAGTTTACCTACGAGCGTGACGCCATCTTGGGGCTTGTCTGTAACGACAACGTTTTTGAGGTTTACCTGGCCGTTATTTGTAACAGTAACGTTGTAGGTAAATTCTTGTCCGACAGCAACTTCCTTGAGCTTGACGCCATCGACATCTTTAGTGATTTCGACGGAAGGTGTTTGTGGCGCCGCAACGGATACGGACAGCACACAGTCAGGCGATGTCTTCTCGCCTTCAGAAGTCTGTACTTTTAGACGAACGGTGTATTTGCCGGTTTCGCTGAGTGTCATAGTGCCTGACTTCGCTTGGGTGCTCGTAGAGCCGACTTGCTTCTCGGCTACTTTGTCACCAGCTGCGTTACTTACTGTGAAGTCGTAGCGACTGGCGGTTGCACCGTTTTCTAGCATTGATTTGCCGGTAAACTCGAATTCAGTACGCGAAATCTTTTGTCGAGTGAGTGACTCACAACGAGCTGCAGGTTTAGGCTTTATACAGCCGCCAGGGATGGTGACAGTGTCTTCGAATTGGACCGTTGATTCATGCCAACCCGCAAGCGGGACCATAACACCCCAGACTTTTGTGGGCGAAGATTTGGTCTTGTATTTCTCAGGAACCTTTACGGCGAATTTGTTGTCGCTGCTGCTCGTTAGGATAGGGTCAGATTTCTCACCCTTTCCTGGAGGACCTCCGTAGTAGAGGAAGACCTTGATGCGTGCACCTTTGTCCCGACCGTCGATCGCCTTACCCTTTATGAGTTCACAGTTTGCTGCGATAAAATTGGCGTGTACATCTGGGTGGGGAGTGGTCTGGGTGATGAGGTTACCGCAGTCTTTAGCGATAGCAAACCAGCCACGGACTTTTGAGTGACCAACAAATGCATCGTAGGTCGAACCATTGGCGATCGTGTAAGCGGTGCTGTCATAGCGCCAGAGGGGCTTTGAATAGACGGTAGAAGAGCCACCTTCTGGCTGGCGTGGAACGACGTGTTTGACTTCGCCCTGAGCGGCGCTAAAGACGTGACGACGACCCCAAGTTTTTACAGAGCCTTCGCCTGTGCCGAACTGTTTTGAGTTGATCGACTTGTCGACAAGGTTCGCCAGCTCTGCTCGGGTGATGCCGTTGTAGTCCATGATGTCCTTGAAGTCGTTGCCGCCTGTGTCGTATGCCCTTAGGATGTCAGATTTTGTCTGGACACCCC
>CAYMMO010000013.1:12558-13910 GCA_964391615.1 uncultured Candidatus Saccharibacteria bacterium | reverse complement strand
CTTTTTGTTTCCGGTCTTTATAATAATCCTGATGCGCCGCAAAAAAATGAAACTCCGGCGTATCTTCGAGAGGCAGCTCGTCCTGCAACACGACCTTATACATAGGATCAACTTTGATCAGTTCATGCACCATCTTCTCGATTGCCATCTCGTCTTGCATAACTTCGTTCATAATTACCTCAATTGTACGCGCAAGGTAGTAATACGTGCAAACAGATGTCATAGACCTGTATAGTAGAGTAGATGACATTTGAGGAAAGATACCGGGCGCTGAACCCTGCGCAAAAGGAAGCTGTCGACGCACTCGACGGTCCGGTTATGGTGGTCGCCGGGCCAGGAACGGGAAAAACTGAGCTGCTGAGTGTACGTGTCGCCAACATACTGAAAAAAACCGACGCACTCCCTGGCAACATACTCTGCCTCACATTTACCGAATCGGGTGCTTACGCGATGCGCGAGCGTCTCGCAGGGCTTATAGGTGCAGATGCGTACAAAGTTGCCGTCCATACCTTTCATAGCTTCGGAAGCGAGATCATCAACCAACATGCGCAGTACTTTTATAACGGTGCAGCCTTTCGTCCAGCGGATGAACTAAGTAGCTACGAAGTGCTACGTGGCATCTTCGAAAAACTTCCGCATAACAACCCTCTCAGTTCGACCATGAACGGTGAATACACCTATCTTCGAGACACGCAGAACGCCCTGAGCGATCTCAAAAAAAGTGGCCTGACGTCCGACGAGCTACTTGCCATACTTGAACGCAATGAAGCATTCGCCGACTGGCTCCAGCCTAAACTCCAAGCAGTTTTTGCTGATCGATTGAGTAAGAAAACCCTCCCAGCCGCGCAACATCTAGCAGGCGAAGTTAGTGCATATACTGAGCCAGCCTACGAACTCATCACTTACCAGCCGCTGTATGAACTATTTCACGCCGACCTAGCTGACGCGCTTGCTAGTGCCGAGCTAGAAAACAGCACAAAACCACTCAGTGCCTGGAAGCGCACCTGGTGCGAAAAGCGTGAAGACGGCGAGATCACAGTCAAAGACGTAAAGCGTGGCAAACTACTTCGCGCTGTCGCTGGCGTGTACTACGAATACCTAGTCGCTATGCAAGAACGCGGCCTGTTTGACTTCGACGACATGATTTTGCGCGTTGTGCACGCCACAGAAGTTTTTGACGAACTGCGGTTCAACCTACAGGAGCAGTACCAATACGTCCTCGTCGACGAGTTCCAGGATACCAACGATGCGCAGATGCGGCTCATCTGGAACCTGACAAACAACCCATCATCCGAAGGCCGTCCAAACATCATGGTGGTCGGCGACGACGACCAAGCCATCTACCGCTTCCA
>CAYMMO010000013.1:8845-12548 GCA_964391615.1 uncultured Candidatus Saccharibacteria bacterium | reverse complement strand
CAAACATCCTCGACTTTCACTCGCTCTACCGTGACGTTCGAGTCGTCACACTTCGCGACAATTACCGCTCCAGCGAAGCCATCCTTAGCCTTGCACGTAGCACCATCACGCAAGCCGAGGAACGTCTAGAGCACCGTTTGGAAGGCGTCGACAAAACACTCACAGCGCATGCTACGCCCGACTCAGTTCAGGTAAAGCTGCAAGCATACGAGACACAGGCGGCAGAGTTTCAAGCGATTGCCGAAGAAGTAAAGTCATACCAACAAAGTCACCCAGAAAAAACTCAGGCCATCATAGCCCGGACCCACAAACAGCTCCGTGCACTTATGCCATATCTACACGCACGAGAAGTTGCCTATAGCTACGAGCAACGTGAAAATGCACTCGACAGCCCGCCTGTTGCTCAACTTGAACTCGTGGCTCGGGTTGTTGACTACCTGGCGCACCAACGATTTGACGAGGTCAATGCGCTACTGCCTGAGCTCCTTGCTCATCCAGCCTGGAACATTGCTCCCGCGGATCTTCTTGAGCTAAGTCTCAGCGCGTATCGCGACCGCCGCTTCTGGCTAGAGCTCATGCTACACAGCGAAGGCAAGCTCCAAAGTATTGCGGAGTGGCTCGTAGTTGCCGCCCATGTCTCACTCAGTGAGCCGCTCGAATACATTCTGGACACGCTCGTTGGCACCGAAGATGCCCAGGCACCTGATACTCCCGACGAAGAGGCTGAACTTGATGGGGAAGAGGAGCTAGAAGGCTTTAGCTCACCACTACGTGAGTGGTTTTTTGACGCCAAAAGGCTTCGCAAAAACCCTTCTGAATATCTGACATTTCTCGGCGCCCTCAGTACACTGCGCCATAAACTTCGTGAATTCCGGCCAAATCAGACGCTCAAGCTACACGACTTCGTCGAATTCGTCGACATGCACAGACGACTAGTCATAGCCATCGACGCCACGACCCATATCGAAAAAGAGGGCGCCAGCGTTGAACTGCTCAGCGCTCACCGCAGTAAAGGCCTGGAGTTTGACCATGTTCATGTGATCGGGCTTAGCGACAACACATGGGGTGAAACTTCACGTTCTCGTGCTCGCCTCGTCGGCTACCCTCATAACTTACCTATAGGTATGGGTCATGACGGTTCTGACGAGCGCATCCGCTTACTCTTTGTGGCGCTGACTCGTGCAAAAGCACATCTGAATTTGTCCTACCATGTCACCCAAACAGGAGGCAAAGAAACACTACCAGTAGCGTACTTAGGTGACATCGAGGCCACGACAGTCCAAGGCGAAGGTGACACCATGGAGGCCGCCCAGCTTATGTGGCACGACCGACTCCTCAGTACCGAGAAAGCCAAGCTTGGCGAGCTACTTGCTGACACCCTGGCTCACTATAAGCTTAGTGCGACACACCTGGGCAACTACCTTGATGTCTCACGTGGTGGCCCGCAACTGTTTCTCATGCAGAACTTGCTGCGCTTTCCGCAGGCCATGAGTCCAAGCGCCGCCTTTGGTTCGAGCGTGCACGCAGTGCTACAAAAAGCCCACGCCGCACTTTCTGCTACAGGCAAAAAGCGTCCCGTAGAAGACCTGCTTGCTGACTTCGACCACGAGCTTGAACGCCATCACCTGAGCAGTGACGAATTTGAATACTTTTCTGGTCGTGGCGCCGACGTTTTGAGCGCATTTTTCGCTGCACGGTACGATACATTTACTGCCTCACAACAAGTTGAGCGTAGTTTTGGTACTGAAACCGTTGTGGTGGGTGAGGCGCGACTCACAGGAGCCCTGGACCTCATAGATATCGATGTAGATGCCAAAACAATTGTCGTGACTGACTACAAAACGGGGAAACCTTCGAAAACCTGGCAAGGCAAAAGCCCTTACGAAAAAATCAAGCTGCACCACTATCGCCAACAGCTCTTGTTCTATAAGCTCCTGGTCGAAAACTCGCGCCAATACGCCGGCTTCACTGTCACGCGTGGCGTCATCGAGTTTGTCGAACCGGACAGCGCTGGAACATTCCACCGTCTCGAGGTTGAATACGACATGGCAGAGCTACAGGAATTCACAGAGCTTATCCAAGCGGTGTGGGCAAGCATACATCGGCTCGAATTCGACGCAAACGACTCATATAGCCCCGACCTCATAGGCATTGAGAAGTTTGAAAAATATCTGCGCGCACACGTTGACTAAATGCATTCTATATGTTATGATCTTTACAGTGTAGGCGCAAGTCAACACCGCCTGGTAAGAGTACTTTGTAGCTGACCGCTTGAAGGCGTGAGGGGCATCAATCGCCCTAAAGCGTAGTGAGTGGACTGCAAGCCTCTGCGACGCAGAGAACTCTTATCCTTCTGGATGCAGCCCGGTACACGGGCAATCTGCGACACGCTTTCCATCCCCTCCGAGGGGTCCAGGGGACGACGCCGGCAGGGTCGTCGATTCCCCGTAGGAAAGGCTGCATCCAGTAAAACTTCTCCCTTCACTGGGATACCCTCTCGATGAGACTGTTTTGCGGGTTCAATCCTTGCGACATTCATCGATCTCGAGGCCATAGTTACCGCTTGCGGTATAGGGGGGAGGCCTCCCCCACATTTATGCCCGTCGCTACTTCGGTATCGACGGGTTAACCATTTGTTGACATTTTATAGATATCTTGGTAATTTAGTACTTGTCTGTTACGGGAGACGTCTGGACCGGAAAGCCGGTTCACTCTTGTAGCGAAGAACTTCCCAGTGAAGGTGGTGACACAACTTGCGCATCCGCATCTTGATCCTGCTGGCCGCGACACTTGTCGCCATGGCCAAAGAAGCAAGCGTCGTGGTCTGTCCATCCTGCAAGGGTGAAGGCGGATTCGGCGTCAGAGGCGGCGTTGGTGGCCTCGCATGGTCCACATGCTGGATGTGCAAGGGCAACAAGGTCATCGCCAAGTAGTGCCCTCGGGCGGTTGGCGCAGATGGGAGCGCGCTTTCATGGCTATGAAAGAGGCCGCAGGTTCAAGTCCTGCACTGCCCACGGCGCCTGTAGCTCAGTGGAAAAGAATCGCTTCTGTATGTTGTGCGATTCAAGAGCGCTCGCCAAGGGGGCGAGAGGTCACGGGTTCGATTCCCGTCAGGTGCTCGGATACGTGCAGTCAACGGCTAGGGTCCAGCGACCTGATGCTCGCCAAACTGCGCGTCTTCAGACGCTGGATGCCGGATGCCACGCGGACAAGCCGCAAGGCTACTCTGCACATCTTGCAAGTGCAAGGTCGGACCCCGTTTCGGTTCTGGCCTGGGGTCAAAACCCTCCAGTGTCACGAAGCCTGCTGAGTTTTCAGTAGGCGAGGTGCTTCGAAGTAGCAAATCCGGGCAATCGCGGGTCCTAATCCCGACACCTCAAGCCGCCTCACTCGTCCTCCCCCACAAGATGAGTGAGGCTAGTCCCGCGAGCGTGGCCCGAGACACGTTCGCGGGACGCCCGTCCTAGTAGCTCAGCGTTAGAGCATCCGCCTGAAAAGCGGAAGGTCAGCGGTTCAAATCCGTTCTAGGACTCGGGGCGCAAAACTGCACACCTTCGCAAGGGGAAGGCAAGGTTTGCAGCGACGCCTCAGGGTGCCACGTGGCTCACAAAGCCTCCATGACGGCCTCCGGGCTGCGTGGCGCCCGCCCAATCTTCGGGGTGACCTTCTGGTCCGAGTGGTGGTACACTCGTGAGCAGCCATC
>CAYMMO010000013.1:0-8835 GCA_964391615.1 uncultured Candidatus Saccharibacteria bacterium | reverse complement strand
CGCCGCTCATCGTGAGCGGCTCTTCAACTTTTATGAGATAATTAACTACCGATGACAAATTTTTGGAACAACTTAGAAAAACCCATCTTCGCACTCGCGCCCATGGAGGCAGTTACCGATGTGATCTTTCGTCATGTCGTCGCGAGTGCAGCTAAACCAGCCCTCTACTTTACCGAATTCACCAACGCCACAGGCTGGGTACACGCCGGCCAAAAAGCCATCGGTGGGCGACTAGTCAAAACTGACGACGAAAATCCTATAGTTGCCCAAATATGGGGCGGGGAACCGGGCGACATGGCCGCACTGGCAGCCCACTGTAAAGAGCTCGGCTACGATGGCATAGACATAAACATGGGATGTCCTGCAAAAAGCGCCATAAAAAGTGGTGGCTCAGCGCTCATCCGTCAGCCAGAGCTCGCCGTCGAAGCTATTCGTGCCGCAAAAACAGCAGGCTTGCCCATAAGTGTAAAAACACGACTAGGGTACTCGCAAGTTGATGAGTGGCAGGAGTGGTTAACGACACTTCTAAAACAGGACATCGTCGCGCTTACCGTGCATCTACGTACCAAAAAAGAGATGAGCAAAGTGCCAGCTCACCATGAACTCATCCCCGAGATTAAGCGACTTCGTGATGAAATTGCGCCGCAGACTCTTTTACTAATCAACGGCGACATCGAAACTCGAACCCATGGTCAAGCTCTCATAGACGCGCATAGCGTCGATGGCGTCATGATAGGACGCGGGATCTTTCATAACCCGTTCGCATTTGAAAAAAATGCCCGCGAGCACACACGCGCAGAGCTAATCGGACTACTAAATCAACACTTAGATCTATACGACACCTACCACGAACTGACCGGAAGGCCATACGACACGCTAAAGCGCTTTTTCAAGATATACGTCCGCGACTTTGACGGCGCTGCGGAAACACGTGACAAACTTATGCATACCAAAACGACCGAAGAGGCCAGAGAAGTTCTCAGCAACCTCTCATAGCGGTGCTATACTGCGTATATGAGTAAAGTATCTAACAGTAGCGCAACGACGGCCTACGAAAACAACCCGTTCTACGTCGCAATTCAGGGCATCGAGCTCTTATTTAACAAAGCTAAGGGTGTAGGCATCTTTCTTGCCATACTAGCAGGGCTTTCGCTGCTCAGCTCAATCCCTTCGTCATTTATGCCTGCTACCGCCCCGGCACCTGCCACAGAGACAGCCGTAAACCA
Source organism: uncultured Candidatus Saccharibacteria bacterium (assembly GCA_964391615.1). Lineage (GTDB taxonomy): Bacteria > Patescibacteriota > Saccharimonadia > Saccharimonadales > Saccharimonadaceae > CAYLGT01. The sequence continues at coordinate 7,609 of CAYMMO010000013.1, read as the reverse complement.
ACCGGTGCTGAGTGACGAAGCCCTCGCCGCACAGAACGAGGCAGACTGGAACAGCTTCGGCGACGGCATCAAGCAAGTGCCGGTTGAGGCATGGCTTATCATTGCCCTTATCGTTTTGGTACTTTTGGCATTTGCGATACTTGTTGGCTTTGTCGTCCAAGGAATCATGGACTACACAAGCGCTCAGCTTGCAGCTGGCAAAGAAGTCACGTTTGGCGAAGCCTTCAAGGCGACCTTTGCCAGTCTCTGGGGCTACGCCTGGGTGATGCTACTAGCAGGTATCAAAACCTTCCTCTGGTCGCTCCTGTTCATCATCCCGGGAATCATCATGGCAGTTCGCTACTCACTCGCTGGTACTGCGTACTTCGCGACTGGTAAGAAGGGCAACGAAGCAATCAAACACTCACTTGCACTTACACAAGGCGCCTGGCTTACAACTAACGCTTCTCAGTTCCTGCTCCCATTCATCACCTTTGGTGCTGCCGGCGGACTATTTACCCCGGGCACTAAAGCTGTGCTCTACCGCCAACTTGATGCGCTGACTAAAAAGGGCGAGGCAAAGCCCGCCGCACACGCGCTATCTTGGCTCGTTCTCATACTGCCACTAGTACTCTTCGGTCTCTTGGCGCTCCTAATACTCCTGCTTGTCGCAGCGTTTGCGAACTACGCAACCAGCGTATAGGACCAGGGAGGCAGTACGAAACCTACTGATGTCGTCGGCGAAGGCCGGCGACTTTCAGTTTGACGGCAGCCCGGTTAATGAGGGCCTCTGCCTCGGAGATACTGACAGCATCCTTAGCTTCTTCACGAAGTTTCTTGGCCCGTTCAAGTGCCGCTTCGATATCTTTTGCGACGAGATCATCAGCATGGTCGGCTTCGTCAACAAGAACACGCACAAGTTTCTGGTCAATCTGCACGACGCCACCACTAAGTGCGTAGGCTTCACGCTGTTCATCGCGGTCAGTTTTTTTGCGTCGAACATACAGCACACCATCTTTTGCCACGGTTATCACAGGGGTGTGACCAGGAAACACCGAAATGTCACCATCGATAGTCGGTATGGTTACCTCGTAGACTTCTTCAGACAGTTTCTCGCCACTGAGCGTGATGAGTTCAAGTTGCATGGTTTACAGTGCACCCTTCATGTAGAAGTCTTTTTCAGGCTTATCGTCGTGTTTGCCGTCACAGATTTCAGCGAAGCCTTTTATGGTGTCGGCAAGTTTGACGTAGGAACCAGGTGCACCAGTAAATCCTTCAGCGACGTGAAAAGGCTGTGAAAAGAATCGTTGGATACGACGCGCACGCGCTACGGTCAGCTTGTCTTCGTCACTTAGCTCTTCCATACCCATGATCGCGATGATGTCCTGTAGGTCTTTGTAGCGCTGCAAAATTCGCTGCACTTCACGTGCTACGCGGTAGTGTTCCTCGCCGACAATTTCAGGGTCGAGGATAGTTGAAGACGAATCAAGTGGGTCAACCGCAGGGTAGATACCGATCTCGGTCAATGCACGGTTGAGCACGATGGTGCTGTCGAGGTGAGAGAACGTAGCAGCTGGAGCTGGGTCGGTTAGGTCGTCGGCAGGAACGTATACGGCCTGAACAGAGGTGACAGAGCCTTTCTTCGTACTCGTGATTCGCTCTTGTAGCTGTCCCATTTCTTGCTGAAGGTTTGGCTGGTAGCCGACTGCAGATGGCAAACGACCAAGCAGGGCAGAAACCTCACTACCGGCCTGAGTAAAGCGGAAGATGTTGTCGATGAAAAGCAGCACGTCTTTGCCTTCGTCGCGAAACGCTTCTGCCATGGTGAGTCCGGTTAGGGCTACGCGCAAACGCGCTCCTGGTGGTTCATTCATCTGGCCAAAGACGAGGCTAGTTTTGTCGAGCACTCCAGAGTCTTTCATCTCGTGGTAGAGGTCGTTTCCTTCACGGGTACGTTCACCGACACCTGCAAACACAGAGCTTCCAGAGTGAAACTTAGCGATGTTGTTGATAAGCTCCTGGATAAGCACAGTCTTACCGACACCAGCACCACCAAACAAACCGACCTTGCCGCCCTTGGCAATCGGCGCGATCAGGTCGATGACCTTGATGCCAGTTTCTAGCACTTCGGTTTTACCAGACTGTTCAGTTAGAGCAGGGGCAGGGGCGTGAATCGGCGCAGTTTTGCCTTTGACGGCTTTCATGCCATCGATAGGTTGGCCGATGACGTTGAACATTCGTCCTTGCGTCTCTTTTCCAACCGGTACCGAGATAGGAGCACCAGTAGCTTCTACTTTGTCGCCACGTCGCAGACCGTCGGTTGTCGAAAGTGCGATTGCTCGAACGCTTGTTTCACTCAGGTGCTGCGCTACTTCGAGTACGAGCCTGTCATCGCCCGCACCGACATCCAGAGCATCATAGATTGAGGGTAGGTTGCCTTTTTCAAATTCAACATCGACTACCACACCGACGACTTGGGTTACTGTTCCTTGTTGCTTACTCATCATTATCTCCTTCTTCTCTTTGTCTCTCAGCTTGTTCTTCTTGTACGTGCCTCATAGCTGCCTCATACCCTCTTCTCGCTGCAATGCCTATGCATGCTTCGGCAACCGAGGGCGTACCTCCGAGCGATTCTTTTGGTCGAGCTCGAGGCGCAAGCTCATCAATGATTGCTCTAATCGCTACCTCTTTGTCGGATGAAGCCATTAGTTCATCGCCTCCACACCAGCGCTGATCTCACTCAGCTCTTGAGTAATTGCTGCTTGGCGAACCTTGTTCATTTCTAGGGTTAGCGCATCGACGATCTCACTGGCGTTATCGCTGGCGTTTTTCATAGCGACACGTCGCATGGCGTGTTCACTCGCACGGGCATCGAGCACTGCTTGGTAGAGCTGTGCTTCAACGAGACGTGTTGTCACATAGTCGAGTACTTCCTCGGTAGATGGCTCAAACTTCGGGTCACCGACTGCCGTGTGCGACTCAATAACCTTTGGGCCAGCTGGAAGCAAATTCATAAGCTCGGCCGTCTGAGTAAAGCTGTTTACAAACCGAGTAGTGATGACTTTTACATTGTCGACCTCGCCACTCAGGAACATGTCGACGGCAGTTTTCAAAATCGGTCGTACGTCGTCGACGGTCACATGTTCGCCTAGCTGGTAAGAACTATGTGCCTCAACATCGCGAAGTTTTGCGACAAAGTGAGCCGCTTTGCGACCAACGGTAATGACTGTCGTGTTGATGCCTCGCTCGTCATCACTGCGAACCTTTTTCACCAGTTGCTTCAGAGCATTGGCGTTATAGGCGCCGGCTAGTCCACGGTCACTGGTGAGTACGATGATGAGACGATTTTTCGTCTTTCTCTTTTCGTACAGTGGGCTGAGGCGAACATCGGTCGTTGCAGCGAGAGTAGCAAGAATATCGAGTGCCGCGTCGTTGAAACGGCGTGTTGCCTGAGTACGCTCTTGGGCACGGCGAAGTTTACTGCTCGCCACAAGCTCCATAGCCTTGGTAATCTGTTTGTTTGAAGAAACAGATCGAATACGCGACTTGATCTGTCGAGTACTAGCCACTTACAAATCCTTTCATAACCTTGTCGGCAGTCTTCTTTATGATGTCGAGCGTTTTCTCGTCAGGCTTATCGCCATTGTTGAGGTCGCGCATGGCATCCTTGTGAGAATTCCAGAGTTCGGTCAGTAGAGCAGTTTGGGCAGGTTTTACTTTCGCAAGTGGCACGTGGTCAAAACTACCTGACTCAGCGGCGTGGATGGAAGCAACTTGCTCCCAGACACCCATAGGCTGGTACTGTGCTTGTTTGAGCAGCTCAGTCAGCCGTGCACCACGCGCAAGTGTCGTCTGTGTGTCTTTGTCGAGGTCGCTTCCGAACTGAGCAAAGGCTGCAAGTTCGCGGTACTGGGAAAGGCCAAGTTTCAAACCACCACTGACAGATTTAACGGCTTTCGTCTGAGCGTCACCACCGACACGTGAGACTGAAAGTCCTGCCGAGATGGCCGGCCGGATACCTTGGTAGAACAAGTCCGTTTCCATGAAGATCTGTCCGTCGGTGATCGAGATGACGTTGGTTGGGATGTAGGCAGAGATGTCACCAGCCTGGGTCTCGATGATAGGCAGCGCAGTGAGTGAGCCAGCGCCTAGGTCGTCAGAGAGTTTTGCAGAGCGCTCAAGTAGGCGTGAGTGCAAGTAGAAAACGTCTCCTGGGTACGCTTCACGTCCCGGTGGGCGACGTAGCAGTAGAGACATCTGGCGGTAGGCTGCAGCGTGCTTAGTTAGGTCGTCATAGATCATAAGTGCGTGCTTCGAATTGTCACGGAAGTATTCACCCATAGCAGTACCGGCATATGGCGCTAGGTAAAGCAGGGAAGCTGGGTCACTTGGACCGGCAGCCACGACGATGGTCTGATCCATGACACCTTCTTCGGTCAAGCGATCGATGATGCGTGCAACTTTGCTCAGCTTTTGGCCGATGGCGACATATACATTCACAACGCCAGACTTCTGACGCGCTTGGTTAACCATAGTGTCCACGGCTATAGCTGTTTTACCCGTCTGACGGTCGCCGATGATGAGCTCGCGCTGACCACGGCCGATAGGGAACATGGCGTCGATGGCAAGAATTCCCGTCATGAGCGGTTCATGGACGTGCTTTCGTCCCATCACACCGACCGCAGGTCGTTCAACCAAACCAGTTTTCTTTGTCTTTATAGGACCTTTGCCGTCGAGTGGTCGACCAAGCGGGTCAACAACGCGGCCAAGCAGTGCCTCGCCAACTGGCACACTCAGTACGTTACCTGCAAGCGTCACGTGCGCACCGGCTTTGACGAGCGCGTCGTCACCAAGTAGTACCGCACCGATCTCGTCTTCCATAAGGTTCAAGGCAAACGCTTCTACAACACCTTTTTCAGTCTCTATACGAACAACTTCGTTAAACCCACAGTCAGTCAGCCCATAGATCCAGGCGACACCGTCTCCAACGCGCGTAACAACTCCCGTGCTGCCGAGTTCACCTGAAACTTTCAGGTTCTCGATGCTACGGCTTAGGTCACGTGCTAGCTCTTTTACATTTATCTCACTCATATCATCCTTTCCTAGTCTGTCGATCTTAGCTGTTTAAGTTGTGAAGCAATCGAAGCGTCAAACCGTTTGCTCGGGGTAGTTACGACTATCCCTCCGAGCAACGCCGGCTCGACGGACTCTTCGATGGTCACGCTGTTGGCATTTTCAGCGCGTTTTACATAGGCAGTAACGGCTTTTCGAAGCTCGTCGCTGAGCGGGCGAGCCGTCTGAACTTTCGCAGTCACACTGCCGAGTTCTGCCAATGTGCGCGATATATCACTTATCACGACGTCCATTTGCGACGTCATCTTGTTCACTACCAAGTAGGCCGCCAACTGTTTAAGAAGTGGCTCTTTGGCATCACCGGCAGCGAGCCGCTCGGCGACATAGCGCGTGAGTACTCGACGCGTGGTCTTCATACTAACGCGCCTCCTCGAGGGCTTTTTTGATCAGCTCGGCATCTTTTTTCGCGTCTAGTTTTGTGCCGACGACTTTTTCGGTTGCGCTTGCAACAAGACCGATCATCTCGTGCTTGAGTTCGATCTTTGCACTGGCAACTTCGCTCTCTATACGGGCTTCAGCCTGCTCCAAAAGGTGCTCCGCACGTGCACTTGCTTTTGTACTGGCATCTTCAACGACCTTTGCGGCCTCATGCCTAGCACCTGCCACTATGTCGGCGGCTTCGTCTTGGGCCTCTTTCAGAAGCTTGGCTGTTTTCTCATTTGTTTTCTCCAGTTCGGCAGCCGCTTCACGCGCGTTATCCAAACTCTCAATCACTGCGTTGCGACGAGCTTCGAGTGTGTCGACAAGTTTGCCATACACATATTTGCGAAGCAGTAACAGCACAAGTACAAACGTGATCAGCTGAAACAAGAACCCTTGCAGGTTTATTCCAAGTGCACCTAGGCCGCCAGAGGCAGCTTGTTCACTTGCAAATTGTACGTAAGTGGTCACTGTAGTACCCCTAAGACGTCGTGAAGACGATCAAAAGTACAAACGCGAGCACAGCGTCGACAAGACCAGCCATGATGAACGCGGTAGAAAGAACTTTACCTTGTGCTTCTGGGTTACGTCCGACTGATTTTACTGCGCTAGCGCCGATCAAGCCGACACCGATTGCTGGACCAATTGCGCCAAATGCAATGGTGAGACCTTTGATAAATGCTGGATCCATGAGTGTTTACTCCTTCTTTTATTTAACTTCGTGATTCACTTGCCGTAGATAACTTAACGGTTTCGTGAGCGGGTTCAGGGTGGTCTTCGTCGTCATGTGTCGCGATACCCAGATAGACCATACTGAGCATCATAAACAGGTAAGCTTGGATAAGGCCAAAGAAAATTTCCATCAGGTAAACAGGGAAGCTCGACGCCCACCCGAAGTTACCGCCCATCTCACCGACGACGTGTATGAGCACTTCGCCAGCGTAGATGACACCGAACAAACGCATGCTCAGGGTAATGATGCGGATAAACTCGCCCATTACTTCGATGAGGCCGATAAACAAATTCATAGGGTTCCACGGCTTGTTGGTGAAGTAGTGCTGTAAGTGTTTCTTTATACCTAGTTCACGCACTGCGACCACCTGAATGGTACCTATAGTAAGGATCGCCATGGCAAGTGTTGCATTTAGGTCAGCGGTAAAGGCACGTAGTAACGGTATCTGGCCTTCATGGGTGGCAACGTTCACCGTACCAACGCCCGGAGTAAGAGCTAAAAGATTTGAAAAAAGTATGAATGTAAAAAGGGTAAGTAGCAGTGGCATGAAGCGCACGGCTTTCGCACGAGAGCCTAGGTTTTCCTCACCCAGATCAAGCACAAACTCAATCAAGCTTTCGACAGCAAACGCGAATTTGGAGCGTGGGTTCGTCTGCGTGTACCTAGCGGCGATTGCAAACACGGTGATGAGTATGGCGCCGATCACAACGCCATAAAGCATGCTGTTTGTCAGCTGCAACCCAAAGACATTTGCGATTGGCTCTGCCGCAAGCGGAACAGTTGTCGCGGCAGCAAAGCTAAACACGAACAACCTTTCGTGAAACGTGTGAGTGTACAGCGTACCCTCGCTGACTACAGTAAATTACCTTCATTTCTTCTAGGCATTATAGCAGTTTCACCACTTGAAGTATAGTGGTCCTATGCGTTTCAAACACCCGCCTATGTCTCACAAAAAATGCGAGGGCAAAAACTGCTACCCACGGCGGGTCGATGCTGAACTAGTCAAAGAGGAGCAAGAAATCATTCACCCCGAGCTCGAGCTTTCCATCTACCATTGCCATCTTTGCGGCTCATGGCATCTCACTCGGACTCTCCCTAAAAAACAGTAGAGGCCCGCTCGCTCGGGAGCAGGGCTCTACCGTAACGAACGGGCCTAACGCCCATGGCGACCCTGTAGGTCGAATCGCTTGCGCAGGTCGGCGGCAGAAAGCTGCACCCTAGTCGCGACGATGTGCGTCACTCGACCCTTGGCCACGATCCCGCCGTTCAGCCTGCGAACAGACAGGGGCTCGCCGACCAGTACTCGATCCCTGGGGACCAAGCGGTAGACATTGCCCTGACCAG
>CAYMMO010000012.1:6096-14339 GCA_964391615.1 uncultured Candidatus Saccharibacteria bacterium | reverse complement strand
AGCAGGGTTTTTGCGTACAAAACAGATGGCAGATAGTGCTAGTGCTATACTTGATGCATGGAGCCTGAGCAGCAACAATACGATGAGCCAACTGAGGTAATGGCGGACGAAAGTCCACTCGAATCTCTCTCTTGGCAAGCTTCTGAGTACGTGCAACACGACAAAGAGGGCGTGTGGTTTCTTGGCTTGGCCGGATTTGCGATTGCGCTCTTCCTTCTCGATTTATTCGTCATTCGTTCTGTCACTTTTGCTGTCCTGATCGTGGTGATGGTTCTTGGGGTTGTTGTCATCGCTCGCCGAGCGCCACAGGTCATCTCGTACTCGTTGACGCCAGAGGGGCTACAAATGAACGAGAAACACTACAGTTTTCACGATTTCCGGGCTTTTGGAGTGCTCCAAGAAGGCGCGATGTACTCTGTTAGGCTTATTCCTCAGAAGCGCTTCATGCCTCCAGTAAACGTCTTTTTCCCACCAGAGTTTGGTGAACAGATCGTCGATATCTTTGGCTCGGTGCTCCCTATGGAGCATATAGAACCAGACATTATCGATCGTCTCGCAGAGCGAATTCGTTTCTAAGTTACATTGTTTACCTCTATAAACTGTGCTACAATAGCGCCTGTTCTCACCGCCATTTGGTGGATGAAGAAGGCACTTTCTATATAGAAATTCGAGGCTTTAGGGCCTCGAACGCGCACCCGTAGCTCAGCTGGATAGAGCGTTGGCTTGCGGAGCCAAAGGTCGTGTGTTCGAATCACGCCGGGTGTACCAAGAAAAAAGACCCTCCTCACGGAAGGTCTTTTTTCTTGGTTAAACGCCGTGCGTGATGAGAACACATTTTACCGTAGGTAAACGTGTTCGGCGAAGTGCAGCGCAGCGAGAAAAGCACGAAGTATTTTTCTCGCAAGCAAACGGAGGAGCGCAACGAAGTGGAGCGATATACGCCGGGTGTCATATTTTTCCCCAAGTGAAAGACCCCGCAGGGTCTCCCACTCTCCTTTCGGATCGTAGTAGTCTTACGGGGTCGGGCCTGAGCGAACTCAGGCGGGCTGCAGAACCTCGGGCTGAACGCCCAGGGCCAGCAGTCGGAGGATGGTGAAGGCGAAGCCTCGGCGGACCCACACCTCAGAGGTGTCAGCACACTCCTCACGGAACTGCTCGCGGGTCAGGCTCTTGAACTCGGCGGTGCCGTCCTCGATGTCGAGGCTGGAGCCCCAGGCGACATCGACGAGCTGCCCGCCGTCCTGGTCGTTCTTGTAGAACCGGTAGTTGCGGTGACCGGAGAACTGCCAGTAGCCGAGGATGAGCTCGACTTGCTTGTCGGGGCGGTAGCCACAGCTGGACATCTCGCCGAGGTCGGCGAGCTTGACCCAGCCACGCTGGCCACGACGACGCTCACGCGCCTTCATGTGTCGTCCGCGATGCGGCGGAAGCGGCTCCCGGACGTAGTCAAGCGTTGGGGTGTGGACACCCCTGCTCAGCTCGCCCTTCCAGATCTTGCGGGCGTAGTTGAGGCGCCTGCGACCCTCGGAGTCCATGGTGACGAGCCCGAACGGCCTGTCACAGTGGTAGAGCTGCCGCTGACCGCCATCCTTGGTGGTGTACTCCAGGAGCGTGAGATCGCTACGCTCAACGCCGACCGGCTGGCCGTAGAAGTAGAACTCCACGACCCACATCCCATTTGGAATGAGATGTGGTGTCTCGACCAGTGTTGCGGCGTTGTCGCCATAGGTCCAGCCGGCGTTGACATGGAAGTACTGCCGTGCGCCAGGACGGATGTCCCAGCTGTAGTCGATGTACGTCCGTCCCTCGGGGGCGTTCGTCATGTGGACCATCTCCTGTTGCGATACTGTCGGTGTGTTTCGTGAAGCGTATCGCCACCCCACGAAATTCGCCCTGATATGCAGCGAAGAAAATGGAGCTCTAGAGTCCACTTTCTTCGCTGCACATAGCGTATGTGAAGGTACTTATACTATATTAGCATAAAATACTAAAAAAGTCAATGACTACGGCCATGGCTCAATCTGTTACCTACTTACTTTTTACCCAAACATCTTCCGTATCTCACCGAACTCAGTAGTCAGTGATTTCGAATCACCTATGACTTCTTCGAGAAAGACGCTTTCTCGGCGACGGAGGATATCTTTGCCGATTAGGACGACGAGTACTGGGTATGGTAGTTTGGCGCGTTCTGCGACCGAGAGTACCTTCGTGCAAAACGCCCAAAGCTGGCGGTGTTCTTGGCGTGAAAGCGCGCGTGGTATGAGGCGGTTTGTCGCCTGCCACAGCAGTAAAAACACGATTCCAACTACAAAACTTGCAGGCACAAGTATGACGAGCAGTAGCAGCCACCATAGACTGACAAGTGACGCGAGCAGGAGCGTCGCCGCAAAACAAAGCGTGAGTACGAGGACGATTACGATCATGGCGGGTCTCAGGATGCGCCGGAGTACTACTGCCCCAAGTGCGCGCAGTGCTAGTATGGAGCTTTGCACGATTCCCCTCCTACCCTGAAACGGCGCGCTGGCGCCATTTTATGAACCCGGCTACACCAGTTATCACTAGACCGCTGAGTGCGCTTATAAATCCATATCTTGTTGCTACAGACCCTAACTTTGGCAGAAGCGCGTCGCTAACACTTTCGGCGACTGAGCTGAATACCCCTAGATCAGGCATTGTAACAGTGGTTACTGCCGAACTTATTGCCCAGACTGCGATGCCAGCAAGTAGCAGGCTGCATCCAATGGCAATGACGCCAGTGAGTCGGCGAGCAATCAGCAGCATGATAATGGCGAACAGACCGACTGCGATAGCTATGAGGTTGAGCACCCAGAGGAAGTTTAGGTAGGTTGGTATACGGCCCAGCGCTTGGGTTGCATTGCTGCCCAGGGTGAATGAGTCTTGGGTCAAGGTGCTTCCCAGGGGTGATTCACCGACCCTCAGACTGCCCATGGCGGCCTGAGTGGCTTCACTTGCGGTCACATAGTCGGGGCGACAGAGGTCATTTAGTATCGCCTCTTCGGGTGGGTAGGCATAGTCGCTGCACTCTGGCAGTGCGGTAATTTTTTTCTGCAGGGCTGGTTCGAGTGCTTTATAAAACGCGTCTTTTTTGTCCTGTATGGTGACGGAAAACGTTACCTCGGGCTCTTTGCTGTCGAGCCAGCGGTAGGTGGTGTCGATGACGGGTTCTATGCGACGCTGTAGCTCATCTTTGGTAAATACACTAGGCAAAATACTCTGGATGAACGGCTTGTCGATGAGCTTGTTGCCCGGGAATCGTTCGTTGACGGCGTCCATGACTCGGCCAGCGAGCACGTCGTCGCGGATGCTCGTGTAGAAACCGCTCTTTGCAAGCTGGGTTTTTGCGGTACTCGCGTTGAGTATTGTGCTTTGCACCGCGAGATTATAGAGAAAGACGCTTAGGCAGAGAGTGAGTAGGCTCACCCAGAGCACCAGTGTAAAACCACGCCACACTTTCATGTATATATTGTAGCGCGTTTTACGACACTGGGCGAGGTTACCTCTGTTAGAATAAGAAGGCACGGAGAGGTGCAGGAGTCGTTGTGAAGCGCCGACCTTCTCGCAATTCCAGCTTGCTGGAATGAGAACAGGTCAAGCGGAGATAACGAGCACCTGCCAGTGGCAGAGCGCAGTGCTAGTGGCCGCTCTTCCAATCTCTAGGGGTACTCAGTAGAATAGATCATGCATACGGAGAGGTGCAGGAGTGGTTGAACTGGCCGCTCTCGAAAAGCGGTATGGCGCAAGCTATCGAGGGTTCGAATCCCTCCCTCTCCGCCAGGAGAGAGGCGACCAGGTGTTTACATCTGGTCGTTTCTCTTCTAGTAAAGTGAAAGATTCGAATCACAGGTTCGGCGGAGCGAAGCGGAGAAGGACGTAGTCCGCTATCCCTCCCTCTCCGCCAAGAAAGACAGTCAAGCAGTACGCTTGGCTGTTTTTCTTCTGTATAATCACGACATATATGTCGGAAGTGTCCACCCAACGAACCATTGCAGCGTGGAATATATTTCTTGACCGCGACTTCCCTCAGGAACATCGCGCCAAGGAGATTCAAGATGCGATTGCACGGCTAGAGCCTACCCCAGATGTCGTCGGGCTTATGGAGGTCGATATGCGTTTGGCGGCGGGCTACTCTATGGGGCAGCCGTCTCTATGGACACCGCACTCGCGCAAGAAACTTCACGAAGGTATAGGTGTCTATGGCCCAGGGGTGGACGTAGAGGGTGTCGAGCTCATCGACCTTGGTTTCAAGAAAACTGCCCTGCTCGTAAAGTTGGGCGATACGGCGACCATCTTCGCCCATCTGAAGCGTCCGCAAGATGTGTTTGACCTTTCTGAGCAGCGCGAGCAAACTGGGGTACTTATAGAGGTAGCGCAGGACTATAAAAAAGTCGCCATCATTGGCGATATGAACTCGCTACGTTGGCAAGGGCGTAATTCGCCCCGGAGAGAGCTCCTTCGGGCAGGTTTCACCTCTGTGTATTCGCTTCCGGGTGTTGCTCGCCCCTATTTCCCTGCTGATTCTATGAGGGGTGACGATGAGTATGCTCGTCGACTCAGGAAAGTCGAAAAACTAGGTCTCAAAGTCGCTCGAAGACTAGTCCAGCTTGATGATTGTTATATCCGAGGAGATGGGCTCAAGGTGGTCACCGCAAGTACGCAGGCAGGAGCGAGTGATCATCCACTACTGTTGGTGACGCTTGAAGGAGTTGCGTAGACGTGGTGAGCCCCCCGCTCTCGCGGGGGGCTGGTGTCATTCGTCACTCGCCTGAGACGGCGCGCAACACACCCACCGGCAGGTTGCCCTGCCCCATGCTGTCTGCGAGGACTTGCTCCGGAGAGCGGGCGATCGGCTTGAGGTCGAAGCGAACCGCCTCGACCCCGTACTTGTCAGGCTGCGCCGTGAAGCAAGAGACCCCGGCAGCAGAGATGACGTCCAGGTCGCTGACCAGGCTAGGGCCCGAGCAGGCTTGACCGAGCGCCTTCATGGCCTGCGCCTTGACGGTTGCCTCGAGGCTCTTCGCCCGGAAGATCGCCATTGCCAGGTCGCGGCTACGGCGTCCGATCTTGTACACGAAGGAGCCGTCCACGACGTACTGCCTCTTGTCGGCCCCCACTTCGAACCGCAGGGCATCGAGCGGGACGGTGTCGTCCTCCAGGGAGATCAGGATGATGCCGTGTGTGAACGGGATCACCCAGTAGAAGCCGCTGTCGACGACGATCAGCTCGTCGTGCACCGGACACTCCGGACAGTCCAGGCAGTAGCGTCCCTTCTGGCAGACGGGGCAGATCGCCCTCTTGTCGTCGCAGATGGTGCAGGCACCGTCCTGTGGCTTGTAGGGGTTAGCCCGACGCGGACGCTCGAAGCGCTTCTTCATGCCCATGTGGTTCTGCGGGACCTTGACGTACGACTTCATGAACGTCTTGATCGCCAGGAAGAGCACCGCGATCGCGGCGACCAGGTAGTACAGGAAAACTGCCCAGGCAGGCCAGTTCTCGGTGGGTTTTGGAATGAACCCCATCGTCATGTTCCTCGCCTCCTTAGGCAGTTGTGGGTCGATGGTTAACTTCAGAGTACCATGGGTTGCAAAACATTAAAAGTGTTTTCTAATACTTCGATATACTGAGGGTATGCAAGACTCAATCTTTACAAAAATTATTAAAGGCGAAATCCCCTGCCACAAGGTGTACGAGGACGACAAAACCTTGGCTTTTCTCGACATTCACCCTATTACTGCGGGGCATACACTCATCGTACCTAAGCAACAAGTTGAATTCGTCTGGGATCTTGAACAGTCTGACTATGAAGCGTTAATGGCAACGGTGCTAAAGGTCGCAAAGCGGCTAAAGTCGGAGCTTGGTAGCTCTTATGTTGGGGAAATGGTAGTTGGCACCGATGTGCCTCATGCTCACGTTCATCTGGTCGGGTTTAACGAGACTCGCGAAATTCATGAAGTCTTGAAAACACGCGAACTCGAAGAACCGGATCACGCAGCGCTTGCTCAAATGGCAGAGAAGCTCCACTTTTCATGATCACGGTTGTCGCCATCGGCAAGAAGCACGAATCATGGGTACATGAGGGGATTGAGCGCTATCAAAAGCGCCTCAGGACTCCGTTTGAGGCCACCTGGAAACTTCTTCCCCACTCGAGTCTCGAGGAGGAGCTGGCGCGACACGAGGAGTCGACTCGTCTCCTGCAAGCTGTGGGCGAACGGGACTTTGTCGTTTTGCTCGATGAATCTGGCGAGATGCTGTCGTCGCCCCAGTTGGAATCTTTACTTAGCAAGCAATTTTCAGTCGGCAAAAATATTTGCCTCGTCATAGGTGGTGCATATGGCGTCGACGAGACGTTTCGGAGTCGAGCCGATGTCATTTGGTCCCTGTCGAAACTCGTCTTTCCGCATCAGTTGGTGCGACTTATGTTGGTAGAACAACTCTACCGTGTGCAGTCGATCCAGAGCGGACATCCATACCACCATACTTGACAAAATGTAAAGCTTATGCTAATGTGGATGCAAGATCCACCATGAAAATAAACACTTTAAAACGTCATCTTGTAACTTCGCTCGTCTACTGCATGAGCCTTGCGATAGTGCTGTCTCACTTGCACATCAAAGACACTGTGCGTCTGCTTTCTAGCAATGCCAACTCGACCGGTACTAGTGCTATGGCTTCCCTGACTTCGACTGAGCTTCGTGCGAAATCCATCGACGACCTGCACCACCACATCGACAAAACCATGCTCAAGACCATAACGGGCGATGCAAGTACAGTTGCCCGTACTCGAGAACTACAGCCGCTTGCTGCAGAGTTTGAGGGAGATGACTCCCTTAGCGCACGCTTCCAAGACTTCCTGCTCCGCTTTCGGGTTGTAGGTAGCCTCTGTTTTCACCAGTTCGGCTACGCACTCGCAGTTTGATATCTCTAAAAACTCTGCCTTGATACTTTCGACAGCAAAAGTGTCACCGCCTTCTTCAGCGGAAGAAGCAACGACTCCTTTCATTGCGAAGAAAGGAGCAAAGAACGCTAGGCACCCTCACTCACGCCATGACTTCCAACTCCTCAAACAGTGTCGCTGCGGAACGAACCTGGCTTACAGTCAGAACCGCCCAAACGTATACAGATAAAGTTGCTGACGTTTGGGACGTCCTCGCGAATGACTCACTGTTTAAGCAGTTGGAAGCCTTGGGATTGTTCAGAGTGCCGACCTGTCGCTATGCCACCGACGCATGCGGCAATGTGAGAAACACCAAGAAGCAAATGAGGCTAGAGGGCGAATAACTCGCGAGGACGTGCCAAAAACCAGTAACAATAGTCATATGTTTTTGACCGGTTCTGGCGCAAAGCGACAGGTTCGTACCGCAGCGACGCCCTCTGGTCTCATTTGCTTCCTGGTTGGTTCGAGGTTGCCTAGCTCCTTTTGCTTCTTTTGGGGCAATGACCAAAAGAAGGCCCTGCTTCTCGGGCACGAGAAGAGACTATTGTTGCCAAAAGTGTCAGGTATTTCTGACTATTTTTAGAAAGAGGCTATAGTACTTCGAGTTCAGCTGAAAGCCGTTTGAACAGTTGTTCTTGTTCGTGGAGCTGCTGCTCTGTTTCTTCGACAAGGTGTTTTGGGGCATTTTCGACGTATGACTTGTTGGACAAGCGGGCTTCCAGGGCGTCGATACGACTACGAACGTCGGCGAGCCGCGTTTCTAGCTTGGTTTGGTGTTCGTAAAGGGCGCTTTCAGAAACGCTCAGCCACGCTTCACGGTTCGGAACAGCCAGACGGAGCCCTTTGGGGCTTTCGACGTGCTGGACGGCCTCTAGACGCGCCAGACGGGCAAGTAAATCTGCATTGTCGGCGATAAGTGCGTCATGTTCGTATAGCAGAGTCTGCTTGCCCCCTGGCAGTTCACTGGCGACGTAACGAGTTTCAGTGACAAGCGCGCGAAGTTGCTCAAACTCCCCTGCCGCGATGTCATCGAAGCTGACAGCTTCGGGCCAGGCGGTCTTGATGAGCGGAGTCTGGCTTCGCTGAAGGGTTGTCCAGATGGTTTCGGTGACAAATGGTGCGAATGGGTGCGCCAGTTTCAGGCAGGTTTCCATAACCCAAGCAAGAACAGAGGTGTTCGTTTGTTGCTTGCTGGCCTCAAGATACCAGTCAGCGACGTCGTCCCAGATGGTGTGGTACACCACGTCGGCTGCTTCAGCAAAACGGTAGTTCTCTAGGTGTTGCTCTATGC
>CAYMMO010000012.1:1706-6086 GCA_964391615.1 uncultured Candidatus Saccharibacteria bacterium | reverse complement strand
CTGGTGCGAGCACTTTCGAGTCGAGACACGACCCAGTGGTCGGCAAGAGATTCCGCAACAGGAGTGTCGACCTCTATGCCATCTATGTGTTCTTCGACGAAACGCGCCATGTTCCATAGCTTGTTGCAGAAGTTTCTCCCCGCAACGACGCTTGCGGTCGAAAAGGCTTGGTCTTGCGAAGCTGAGCGGTTTGCGACGATACCGAGGCGCAGGGCGTCAGAGCCATACTGCCCAACGATTTCCATGGGGTTGATGACGTTACCTTTGCTTTTGCTCATCTTCTGGTTCTTCTCGTCGTTGACCATTCCGTGAAAATATACGGTGTTAAACGGTACGTTACCGGTACGGTACAGACTCAGCATGATCATACGTGATACCCACTGGCGAAGCAGGTCGCTCCCGGTCTCCATAACAGAGGTTGGGAAGAAGCGACTGAGATCGCTCCCCTCTTCCAGCGCGTCCGTGACGATGTAGGGCCACTGGCCGCTACTGAACCAGGTGTCGAAGGTGTCTTCCTCACGAGCGTAGGTTTTGCCGTTTACCTCTATAGTTGGCCGCTCGACTCTAGCGTCAAAGATCCAGTCGGTTTCATCTTCGGTATTTTGAAATGCAGGGATCGGGATACCCCATGGGATTTGGCGGGACAGGTTCCAGTCGCGAAGGCTGTCGAGATACTGAGTGATCACTTTGCTTTTGGTGCTAGGAATAAACGTTATGTCCCCTGCTTCTAGGGCTTTCTTTGCGTTGTCAGCGAGTGGTTTAACGCGCAGGAACCACTGTTTTTTCAGGAGCGGCTGGATGCGGGTGCCACATTTGTAGCAGTGCCCTACTGCATGGGAGAGCTCTTTGGAGCTGACAAGTTGTCCGAGTGCCTTGAGGTCCTCGAGTACTTTGGCACGGGCTTCGAGGCTCTTGAGGCCCTGGTATGACTCCCCTGCCTCGCTCGTCATGACGTCGTCATGTCCGATAACGGTTATGCGAGGCAGTTCGTGTCGTTCACCGATGTCAAAGTCGGTCGGGTCATGAGCCGGGGTGACCTTGACTGCGCCCGTACCGAAGTCTTTTTCGACTGCTTCGTCGGCGACGACTGGGATGTGACGGTTCAGGAGTGGGACGATGACTTCTTTGCCGACGAGACTGCGATAGCGTTCGTCTTCAGGGTGAACGGCGATTGCTGTGTCGCCCAGCAGTGTTTCTGGTCGAGTGGTCGCAACCACAACTTGCCCTTCCCCATCGGCATACTTGTAGGCAATTTCCCAGATATTGTCGACTTCGTCTCTGTGTTCTACCTCGATGTCGGCGAAACTGGTCTGGTGGGTCGTGCAGTAGTTAACGATTCGTTCACCTCTGTAAATGAGGTCGTCATCCCAAAGCTTTTTGAATGTACCGTAGACGGTGTCGATGACTTTTTTGTCGAGGGTAAAGACCATGTCGTCCCAACTTGCGCTCACCCCTAGGGCTCGGAGTTGTAATTCCATGTCCCCACGGCGTGCCGCAACGAAGTCCCAAACTTGGCTATATAATTCTTCACGTGAAAAGTCAAACCGGGTGGCCCCTGTTTTGGCGAGCTCTTTTTCATAAACAACCCATGTCTCAAAACCAGCGTGATCGGCACCTGGGATAAAGACGGTGTCTTTTCCGCGCATGCGCTCAAACCGAACCAAGATGTCCTTGAGATTCATGTCGAGAGCGTGGCCGATGTGCAGATTGCCGTTGGCATTTGGCGGGGGCATGACAACAGAGAAGGGTTCACCTACTCCAGTAGGGCGGAAGGCGCCAGAAGATTCCCACAGGGCGTAGGCGGTCGGTTCATACTGAGCTGGTTCGTATACTTTTGGAAGTTTCAACGTATTACCTCAATTTTCACGTGAATCTGCACAATCAACAACACTGCGATTCATGGTCGCACGCGCGAGATCCCACCGATCTTTCACGTGTTTATTTTCATCTGTCAGTATAGCACGAACAGAGGTAGCTATGAAACAGCCCAAGCGGTTTTGGTCATGGAGAGGGAAGGGATGACCTCGAGGTCGCGTGGATCTGTAGGGTCGTTAGCCTGTGCGTAGAAGTAGCCGAGGCTGGCGATCATGGCAGCGTTGTCGGTACAGAGGTTCATAGGGGCGTACTCGATGTGAAGTGGCAGGCGTTCGCTCAGTTGCCGACGTAGTTCTTGGTTGGCCGCTACGCCGCCGGCGATGACAACAGAGGCGGGCGCAAAGTCGCGGTAGGCTCGTTCAGTCTTGTCGACGAGTGTTTCGACTGCAATACGCTGGAAACTAGCGGCTACATCTGCCCTCAGGCTGTCTGAGACGAGCTCTGGCAGCTGATGTGAGGGGAAGTCGTATTTCTTACCGACCTGGGCTTGCACGGTCCTTAGAACGGCTGTTTTGAGGCCGGAAAAACTGAAGTCATAGGGGTTTTGCATGCGTGCTTTAGGGAGAGGGAAGGCTTTGGGGTTTCCATGCTCCGCTGCTTTGGCCACCGATGGGCCACCAGGGTAGGGCAGCCCGATGATTTTTGCTACCTTGTCGAACGCTTCACCAACGGCGTCATCTTGCGTTTGCCCCAAGAGTTCGTAGTTGCCGTGACCACGGAAAAGTACAAGTTGGGAGTGGCCACCTGAGACGATGAGGGCAAGGACAGGGAACGTAGGAGTAGCCTTTTCGCTACCATCTTCTCCCTCAACGGCTTCGCGCCGGGTTTCTGGCAGGGCATTCGCGCCTCCAGAAACTCGGGCTGCAGATGTTTCGGTCGATGAGGTAGCGAGCGGCTTCGCGCTAGAGGGGGAAGAGAGGAAGTTCGCATAGACGTGCCCTTCGACGTGGTGGATAGGGTAGAGGGGTTTCTTTTTCATCATGGCCAGGGTGCGCGCCGCGAGAGTGCCGATGAGCAGGGAGCCTATGAGCCCTGGTGCGTAGGTGACGGCGATGGCATCTATGTCATCCCATGACGCGTCTGCGTCAGACAGGGCTTTTTCGACGACAGGTACCATAACTTCGAGGTGGGATCGAGCAGCAACCTCAGGTACGACACCGCCGTAGACCGCATGGATGTCTATCTGAGAATTGACAACGTTGCTCAGTAGCAGCGTGCCGTCTTCGACAACAGCAGCAGCGGTCTCATCACAGCTTGTCTCTATGCCAAGTATCTTCATCAGGGGCTGATTATAACAAATCTGTAGGCGATTAACAGGGGGCGGTGCTATCATAGACGTATGAAAGACGGACTAGTGAGGGTTGTGCGCAAGGTGTTACCGACGAGTGCGGTACATGGGCTTGAGGAGTCATACCGAAAAACCAGAGTCAGGGCGCTGAGCTCTCTTTACGGCCATCCTGCAAAAGGTCTCCACGTCATCGCGGTGACAGGAACCAACGGCAAGACCACGACCGCAAATTACCTGAACGAAATTCTCAAGGCAGATGGCAAAACTACGGCGCTTTTCACCACGGCAATTATAGAGGTAGCAGGCGAGCGAACGCTCAACGAACTGAACCGCACAGTGGCACTTACCGCGCAGCTTCAGCGCTTCTTTCGCCGAGCCAAAAAGGCTGGCGTCGACTATGTGATTCTCGAGGTGACGTCGCATGCGCTCCATCAGCACAAGCTCTACGGAGTGCCTATAGAGTGCGCCATTATGACGAACCTAACGCAGGACCACCTGGACTATCACAAAACCATGGAGGCATACGCGCAGGCTAAAGGACTGCTGTTTGCTGAAAAGCCTCGCTTTATCGTGCTCAACCGAGACGATGAATGGTTTGATTTTTATAACACCTATGAGGCCAGTGAGCAGAAGATCACCTACGGTACCACTGTTGAGGCAGATGCACGGATCAAGCACGTCAAGCTGTACAAAAAGGGTAGTGAAGCCGAAGTTGCCATCGACCATCAGACCAAGCTTGAGCTTGCAACCAGTCTGCCGGGTAAATACAACGTCTACAACATGACGGCCGCAGCCGCCGCAGCGTATCTGTTCTACGTCAAGATCGACGCCATTGCTGAAGGGGTTGCGAATCTCGAGGAGATACCTGGTCGTTACGAGTTGGTGGATACTGGCAAGAACTTCGATGTGGTGGTTGATTACGCGCATACTCCAGATGCACTTGAGCAGCTGCTTAGTACTGTCAAAGCCGTCACTAAAAACCGTGTCATCTTGGTGTTTGGTGCCTGCGGCGATCGCGATAAAGGTAAGCGGCCTATCATGGGTGAAATTGCAGCAAAGTTGACTGATCGTATAGTGCTCACCGACGAAGAAAGCTACAATGAAAACCCTGATATCATCCGTGAAATGGTCTACAAAGGTATCGAAGCCGAAAAGGGCGGATCGATGAAAACAACAGAGGTTGCAGACCGCCGCGAGGCGATCGAGAACTGCACGGC
>CAYMMO010000012.1:0-1696 GCA_964391615.1 uncultured Candidatus Saccharibacteria bacterium | reverse complement strand
GATCATGGAAGGTATTTCCGCCAAAGGGGGAGAAGCCAAGACTGATGAAGTTGCTGACCGCCGAGATGCCATCGACAAGGCACTAAAAATCGCCCGACGGGGTGACACAGTGGTCATCACGGGTATGGGACACGAGCGCTTTCGTATCGTAAATGGTGAACGTCTGCCCTGGAACGACGCCGACGTCGTCCGAGAACTAGCGAAATAACTCTATAAAATGCGAACGGCCCTAGCCGTGCCACTGGGGAGTGGTACGGCTAGGGCCGGGTAGGCAACACGGGTGTGCTGATCAGCCTTCAACGGCATACAGCAGCAGTCCCTTGCTGTCCTGGGTGATGTGCGCATACACGTCATCTTCATCGTGTGCGTTCACGAAAGGGTCAGGCGCGAAGTGAATGCTGTCGATGCGCAGCCGGGTCGTGAGCGTTTCCGGCTCATGTCGACGGGCACTAAGCTCGTCGAGCTCCTCTCGGAGCATGAGCGGCAACAACACGCTGCCATCGACCCTGAGGTGCTGCGAGATGAGACGCATGAGCTCGGCAATGGTGCCGATCTCCTCCGTCTGCGTGGTGACACCGAGAACCCTGTAGGCCCTCAGCGCGGTCTCACTCAATGTCTCCGCCTCCTTTCAAAAGAGAACGGGCGTGACAATACTTAACTATAGCATAAAAACTATAGAAACGCAATATCAACTAGGCAGTGTGCTGCGCTTCTTGCGTAAGGATATCGTATCTTGATTCGAGCACCTCGAGTACATGAGGTACGCTGCGCTCTAAGGCTGCTTCTGGGGCACGGAATTTGCTTTTGAACTCCTCGAAGCCAATACCGGTATAGACCGGGTAGCCACTTCTGGCATCTATGTTTCCGAATCCCTTCGCAACCGGCTGTTTCTCAATGAGCGCTTTTTGTACGCCAATCTTACTCGATTTCGCGTCGAGAGGGATCTCTACACCGCGGTAGAGTGCTATGACGTCAATGCCGCGGTGCTCTTCGTCAACACTTTCTGCCTTTCGTACTTCTTGGACGTCTGGAATAGTCATAAGTACCTGCTCAAGAGCGATTTCCTGCTGCATGCCGACAAGCGTGTCGAACACCATCTGTTCGAAAATTGCCGTGTCGTTGCCGCCAAGTATGTCGAGAGCTGCTACGGTACAGAATCTTTTGACGTCATCAATTTCTAGATCTTGGAAATAATCTACCATGTCGCGGAGGGTGTGGTTGAACGGTACTAATCGCTCGAGTGCTTTTCGGCGGTTCCAGCGCTGGGTTCCGTGGTCGGTGGCGAGCTCAACCTTGCCGTTAAAAAATGCAGGCAGTTGCCCGATAAGTTTAACTGAAAAGGTGTCGAGCGTGTGTTCGACAGTGCTACTACGTTGCTCCATCTTTCGAGCAAAAAAGGTGGCAGATGTTCCAAGCGCGCGTTTACGTTCGCCGTGCTGACCCATGAGATGAGAGTACTCGGGAGTCGCCTCGAGTCCTCGTATGTAGCGGGTTGGGTCTTGTAGTTTTGCCATAGCTGTTTTTTGTTTTGCAGTTATCTGTATGAAATATAGCATAAACACGATCAAAAGTCAAGAGGTAGGGGCTACTGCTAATTTTTGACAAACAAAAAACACCCGAAGGTGTTGCGGGTGGCCGCGGGAGACTGAGCTCCCGCGGCCACCTGGAGGTGCCGGTCAGGCCGCCTTGCCGGCCG
>CAYMMO010000011.1:1725-14766 GCA_964391615.1 uncultured Candidatus Saccharibacteria bacterium | reverse complement strand
ATGGGTTTGGTGGCTTGTTGGTACACTCGGCTGTTTACTCGTTGGTGGCGGTGTCGGTTACGCGCTATTTGTCATCGGTTTTTGAAAACCACAACACTTATACTTATGATTTTCTCGTACAATGGTAGTACCTGCCTATGCAACAGTTACTAACCGGACTCAATGATGCACAAAGAGAGGCCGTCGTTCACAGCGATGGCCCGCTTTTATTGCTTGCAGGCGCTGGATCCGGTAAGACGAAGACACTAACACATCGAATTGCTTACCTTATTGCCGAGCAGCACGTCTCGTCTCACTCAATTCTTGCCGTGACATTCACGAACAAGGCCGCAAAAGAGATGCGTGAACGCCTCGCACATCTACTTGGTGAAAATGCTGAAAACCGAAGCTTCATGCCCTGGATGGGAACCTTCCACTCTGTCTGTGTGCGACTACTCAGGCAAGAAGGAGAACACATAGGTGTACCGCGAAGTTTTGTGATCCTTGATGATGGCGATCGCCAGAGTTTTGTGAAACAGGCTATGAAGCAGCTCGGCATCTCTGAAAAAAGCTATCCGCCACGCAGCATAGGTAGTGCAATTAGTAGTGCGAAGAATGATGGCGTGAGTAGCAGCGAGTATGCGGCAAGCGCCCGGCTACCTCTGCAAAAAGTAGTGGCCGACGTCTTTCCTCGCTATGAACGAATGCGTCGTGAAGCTATGGCGCTTGATTTTGACGATCTCCTAAGTGAAGCGGTGCGACTTTTTAGTGAAGTACCTGAACTACGCAAAAAATGGCAAGCGAACTTTTCACATGTGCTCATCGACGAATACCAGGACACCAACACTGTGCAGTATCGCCTGATAAAGCTACTCGTTAACGACCGACAGAACCTGTGTGTAGTTGGTGACGACTGGCAATCGATTTACAGTTGGCGTGGCGCGGACTTTACCAACATACTTAATTTCGAACGTGATTTTCCTGGTGCGACTGTCATCAAACTCGAGCAAAACTATCGCTCAACGCAGGCGATACTCGAGGCCGCCAACAATGTCATAACCAAAAATCAGCAGCGCACCGACAAAAAGCTCTGGACCGACAAGGCAGGAGGGCTTCCTGTGCAAGTGATGCAGGTGAGCTCTGAGTTGCACGAAGCAGAGGCCATCGTCAACCGTGTGCGCACAAGCGTCGACATGCGGCTGCGGCGGTACTCGGATTTCGCAGTGCTCTATAGGACCAATGCTCAGTCTCGAGCGGTTGAAGAAATATTTATGCGCTATGGTGTGCCATACAAGCTAGTTGGTGGTACACGATTTTACGACCGCAAAGAGGTCAAAGACGTGCTTGCCTATGTCCGATTGGTCTACCAACCAGCTGATCGCGCTAGTTTCATGCGCATCGTCAATGTGCCGGGTCGAGGCCTGGGAGCAACGAGTGTTAGTAAGTTTCTTGACTGGCACGATGCGCAGACGGGAGATTTTATATATTGTTTACAATCTGCTGATCTTTGTGGCGGTCTTGCGCCAAAAGCGAAGACGGCATTTCGCCAGCTCGGCGACCTACTCGCCAGTCTTCGCGCATCCTTAGAAACGCTTGCAGTGGCAGAGTTTATAGAAGCGGTCATCAAAAAAACAGGGTATTTACGCTATCTGGACGACGGCACACCACAGGCCGAAGACCGTCAGGAAAACGTTCGCGAGCTGGTTTCAGATGCCCGCGAACGTGGTGACGTTGAACTGTCGACCTACCTCGAGGAGGTTGCGCTCATTTCGGATCTCGACTCACTCGCCGCAGATGCCGACGCTGTGACGCTCATGACTATGCATGCCGCCAAAGGACTCGAATTTCCAGTGGTGTTTATGATAGGCATGGAGGAGTCGATATTTCCACACTCACGAGCGCTCTACGATGTTAGCGAGATGGAAGAGGAGCGCAGGCTTTGCTATGTAGGTATGACACGTGCTCGCGAAGAGCTGTATCTCAGCGCAAGTAGCTCACGGTTGATTTTTGGTGCCAGACAGTACAATCCGCCGTCACGCTTCCTCTCCGACATGGGTGATGCGCAAATTACCCCGACGAGTATGGGTTTTGTTGGTAGTCAACAACCTTTCGACGATGAGCCGCGCGTGGTGTACGACGAAACTCCGCTCGAAGTGGGTGACAGTGTGTCGCATCAGCTCTTTGGCCGTGGCACCATAGTTGCGGTTGACGGACAGGTACTGAGCATTGCGTTTGCAGGACGGGGTGTGAAGAAACTTAGCAGCAGCTTTGCACCACTGGAGCGAGTTTGAAATCGTTTGTTCTTTGGTCTTTGCATGGGTTCCACATGCTTATTCGACCAATCATAGTTGCATGGTACAGCGTGTTCGAGAGCCATCGCGTTCGTGTCGTCGTAAAGCATGGTGACCAGTTCTTGTTTGTGAAGACGTCTTTTAGCGCGCAGCTATTGTCGTTCCCTGGAGGGGGCATCGAGCGCAAGGAATCACCGCTCGAGGCCGCTGTTCGTGAGCTACGCGAAGAGACTGGAATTGTAGTTTCGGAGCAAAGATTTCGGCATGTTGGTCAGATGCATACTGCACCACCAGCCATACCATTTCGCATTACCGTGTTTGAAGTCGAGGTCGAAACAGAGGATCTGCCGCCGCTGGCATGGATTAGGACCCTCGAGATCGTAGACAGGCAGTGGATAGCTCGCGATAGGTTACCTCTGAAGAATCAAGTCGTTGCTTGGTATTTAGCCCAGGGCTAGCTTTTTGCGCTCAGCTCGCCATTTTGGTACAATAGTCATCACAAGCTTTATGCGTGGAAACGAGAAAACAACCAGTTAATGATAGACCGTCTAAAACAGGTTCTCACCCTGAGAATTGTTGCAGTGTGCGCCGTCTTACTAGGCTTTGTAATGGTTGCGCCGCTTTCAAAGGTTATGGCCGATGACGGTGCCCAAGGATCTACGGCGCGAGTTATCACCATCTATGACCGAGGCGTAGAGCAGACTATCATAACGAAAGCTAAGACGGTCAAAGCCGCGCTTGAACAAGCCGATATACAGGTTGAGCCTACTGATGTGGTAGAGCCTGCTCTGAGCGAGGAATTTGTAGCCGAGAAGTATAACGTCAACGTGTACCGAGCTCGACCAGTAGTGATTGTTGACGGTGCGAAGCGCGTCAAAACGACCACGGCTGCACAGAGCCCGACGACTATCGCGAAGAGCGCCGACGTAACGCTCTACCCAGAGGACACGACTGAACTTACGCGCGTCGATGACGTATTGGCTGAAGGAGGCGCAGGCCTCAAGTTAGTTGTTGATCGTGCTACTGAATTTACTTTCGTGCAATACGGCAAACGCATCGATAACGCACGCACTCAAGCAGCTACCGTCGGGGAAATGCTCAAACAAAAAGGTATCAAACTTGGCGCACAGGACGGTGTTTCGGTACCACTTACTACGCCGCTAACTGCCGGTATGACCGTGTCTGTTTGGCGTGATGGTAAACAGACGGTTACTCAGGAAGAAGTTGTTGCCAAAGCAACCGAAGAGGTAAAAGACGCAGATCGCGAGATCGGCTATCGTGAAGTCAAGACGCCGGGTCAGGATGGTAAGCGTACTGTTACATACGAAATCGAGATGAAGAATGGTGTAGAGGTGTCGCGCAAAGAGATCGCAAGCACCGTGGTAACAGCAGCTGTTAAAGAAGTGGTCGTGGTTGGTGCTAAATATCGTGGCGCCTACAGCACCCCGAGTGAGAATGAGCAAAAAACATGGGCATTCCTGATGGGCAAGGGGCTGAGTCGTGAGCAAACCGCTGGTATCATGGGTAACCTCATGCAGGAGCACGGTTTCAACACGACTGGTGACGGTTTGGCTCAGTGGACTGGATCTCGTCGCGCAAATCTGCTTGCGATGGCAGACCCGTACAGCATCGATACGCAACTAGCATTTGTGTGGGGTGAATTGAGCGGACCTTACGCAAAAGTACTCAACAATATTCGCGCACAATCAACAGTAGAGGGTGCGGTGATAGTCTTTCAGAATCAATACGAACGATGCGGTATTTGTGCGGAATCTACTCGAGTTCAGTTCGCTTATAACATCCTCGCGAGTCATTAGTGCCAAACAAGTCGCTTGGCCAGCACTGGCTTAAAGATCGCCTCATCCTCGAGGCGATTGCTGATTGTGCGGAGCTTTCTAGTGAAGATACGGTGCTTGAGATCGGCCCTGGTCTCGGAACGCTCACTAGCGTGCTGCTCGACAGGGCAAAAGAGGTTGTTGCCGTAGAGTTCGATGCTGACTTGGCTCGCAAACTACCCGGTCAATTTCCAGGTAAGACTCTTAGCGTTCGAAACGAAAACATACTCGACTTCCAAACCGACAATTTCGTACACGTATACAAAGTCGTAGGCAACATACCCTACTACATCACCGCCAAGATAGTGCATAAATTTAGCACGTGTACAAATCCGCCTCAGCTCACGGTACTTCTCGTACAAAAAGAAGTGGCGGATCGCTTAGCAGCTACTCCGGGCGATATGAGCGTGCTTGCTGTTTCGGCGCAGTTATTTAACGAGGTCAGCCTGGGTCCAATCGTGGGCGCAGAATGGTTTACGCCTCCGCCAAAGGTGGACAGCCGCGTAGTTATACTGAAACGTCGCCAGGTGCCGCTAGTGGCTCCTGAAGAACAAAAAGCATTCTTTCGGTTAGTAAAAGCCGGCTTCAGTGAGCGTCGCAAAAAACTGCGGAGCTCCTTGTCTGGTGGACTCGGTATAGAAAAAACAGCCGTAGATACGCTTCTCGCAGCGACCGGGCTTAGCGGCGAGACTCGCGCTCAAGAGTTGTCGATTGATGACTGGAAATCGTTATATAATCACTACCATGTATAAACCAGTGCATGATTTTGCAAGCGGCGTCAGTATTTATTTCTCTGACGTTCATGATGGGTCGATAGCCGCCGGCGGCGGTAACCCATCACTCCCTGAACACGAGCAGAATGTCGCGAACTTCTTAAGTGAGCATAAGTTGGCGCACCTCCAACGTAGCAAAGTGTTTGTAACGTACTTGCCAGAAAATACCTACACGCACAGCGAACGTGTGACGAGTGAAAATCTCGGTAAAGCCATAAAAAGTGACGCACTATGGACTAAGGATTCTCGCAGCATGATTACCCTCCCAGTGGCCGACTGTGTGGCGACGGTGGTCTACGATCCAGCTACACATCTTCTAGGTGTCTTGCACCTTGGCCGACATGCTTCTGTCGCGGGCTTGATTGAAGCGTTTGCCGCACAAGTTGGTGCGGAAATAGGGAGTGACCCGAGTAACTGGCATGTCTGGATGAGCCCGAGCCTTCAAAAAGAACACAACCGACTTGAGTACTTCGAGCCGCCATTTCCTGAAGACTGGGCAAGTTTTCAGTCACTCGATGCGGACGGCGTTATACATATCGACATACCGGGTCATAACCGATCACGATTTGAAGCTCTCGGTGTTCGTCAGGAAAATATTTACGTCAGTCAGCACGACACATATAGTGACGGGCGATATTTCTCCCATCGAGCAGCAACTGAGCTGCAAAAACCTGAGCGGCAAGGGCGTATGATGGTCGTCGCCTGTATGACGGACTAGCCGCCTCTGTTATACTAGTGGGCAATGGGTAAAAACCTCTATATCACTACTGCCATCCCCTATGTCAACGCAAAGCCGCATATTGGCAATGCGCTTGATTATCTTTTGGCCGATATTTGGACACGGTATCAACGACAACAAGGCCGCGAGGTTCGTTTTCAGGTTGGCACCGACGAGCACGGCAACAAGATAGCCGCTAAAGCCAAGGAACTTGGCGTAGAACCACAGGCCTACGTCGACGAGATGCAGGGTAATTTCAAGACTGTCATGGATGCTGTGGGCGCTGAGTATACTGACTTTGTCCGTACGACCGACCTTCACCACAAAGCTGCCGTGCAGTTTATCTGGGAGAAGATTCGCCCGTATACATACAAAAATGCCTATGAAGGCTGGTACTGTGTAGGGCACGAGGCCTTTTTCACTGACAAGGAAGCGACTGAAACAAATGGGGTATGTCCTGACCATCAGACCCCTTATGAGCGCGTCAGTGAAGAGAACTACTACTTCAAACTGTCAGAGTTCGGCCCAAAGATTCGTGAAGCAATAGACTCGCACAAATTTGAAATTGTTCCAGAGTTTCGGAAAAAAGAATTTCTGAACTTGCTCGATGGTGGGTTGCATGACATCAGTATCTCACGACCAAAGAAGAGCCTAAGCTGGGGTGTCCCAGTGCCGTTTGACGCCGAGCATGTGACCTATGTGTGGCTCGATGCGCTTTCGAACTACATCACCGTACTTGGCTATCCTGACGACGAAACCTGGAAAGATTATTGGCCCGCCGATGTGCAGGTAATCGGCAAAGACATCATACGGTTCCACGCCGCCATATGGCCGGCAATGCTTCTGGCGCTCGACATACCACTGCCGAAAAAACTACTCGTTCATGGGTTTGTAAACGTCGCTGGGGCAAAGATGAGCAAAACAGTAGGCAACGTAGTTGACCCAATGGAAGTCATCGAAGGTTATGGCCAAGACGCCTTTCGCTACTACTTTTCGCGACACATTCCGACGCTTGATGATGGCGACTTTACGTGGGAACGATTTGAAAACGCCTATAACAACGAACTTGCCAACGAACTTGGTAACCTCGCTTCGCGTGTCGGAAGCATGGTGACTCGGTACCAAGCTGGGGTTGTCGGCGATGCGCTGCAGGCAGAGCACGACGCCAGCGCATACCACGAAGCTATGGAAGCAAACGAGTATAACCGAGCGATGGACGAAGTCTGGGCAATGGTTCGCTCGCTCAATCAGTACATCGAAGAAGTTAAGCCTTGGGTCGTTGCAAAAGCGCGCGAAACCGACAGTGAAGCAGAAGCCCACCTAGGCGAAATCCTTGCGTACTGTGTCGGTACACTTCATCAAGTGGCCGTACTGCTTTGGCCGTTTATGCCAACTACCTCGAAAGCCATCAGTGACATGTTTGCCGGCGGTGTGGTCCATGAAGCGGGCGGAGTGTTGTTTCCTAAAATCTACAAGCACACCACCGCGCCTACCCAGAATCCTCCCAAAAGTTCATAACCACTTAGCACCGAAGAGGCCGTGTTTTTCGCTGCTACAATGAAACCATGACATTTACCGATACACACTGCCATATTCACGAGGAGTCATATGCTGAAAGTGAAAAAGCATATCGAGAAGCACTGGCAAACGGAGTAACCAGGCTCATTTGCGTGGGGACCGACGAAGTAACGAGCAAAGAGGCTGCAGAGTTTGCCTCGGGGCATGACAATGCTTGGTTTAGCGTGGGCCTGCATCCGCACGATGCAAAAAATGGTGTCAGTGCAGTGCATGATCTCGAAGCACTCATAAAGAAAGACAAAAGTGTACACGTGAACAAAGTTGTAGCCGTGGGGGAGTGTGGTCTTGATTATTTCTATGACAATTCTCCTCGAAGCGAGCAAGTTGCCATGTTTGAAGCGCAGCTTGACCTTGCTTCTCGTTATGACTTACCTATGATTTTTCATGTCCGCAGCGGTAAAACCGGAGATGTATTTACAGACTTCTGGCCAATTGTTGCGAACTTTCCCAGGGTCAAAGGTGTCTTGCATAGTTTTACCGACACCATGGCAAATTTAGAGCGCGGGCTTGAGCGCGGACTGTATGTGGGGGTCAACGGGATCTCTACGTTCACAAAAGATGAAGCACAGCTAGACATGTTTCGAGCCATTCCTCTAAACCGTTTACTCTTTGAAACAGATGCGCCCTTCTTGACGCCAGCCCCACATCGTGGTAAGATAAATGAGCCTGCATTTGTGATGCACGTTGCGCAGTACTATGCGAATCTCCGGTCCATCAATCTTGAGGAGCTCTCGCGCGCAACCGAGCAGAATGCAACGTCACTCTTTTTCAACACCAACAACTAACCGCAAACATATGTCACTTCAAAGAGGGCCATGAAGGTTATTTGCCTATGTCGGAAACGCCGATCACGCCTGCAAACGAGCAGGAATCCCCAGACAATGTCGTATATACAAACTTTGGACGAGAGCAACATCCCGGCCAGTTTTTTAATGATGCCGAACGTGGCGTTCAAGAAGCACGGGTTGGTTCAGTACTAGACCTCGGGCAAGAGGACCGCCCCGACCCAGCTTTGTGGCAGACTCCAGAAGCACCTGCACCACAAACACCGGTAGAAGTACCGGCACAGAGTCATGAAGAGCAGTTGATGGAGAGCGCTCGCAGCGCTGGTCCTGACGCCTGTGTACGGTATATCGCGAGCCTCGGAAGCGCTATTCATAGTGGTCTGAGAGAGGCTGCGTAGGAGAACGTATATGAGCGACAAGTTGAAACAGCTACTCTCGCTTCTTACCGGCAAGCCAAACGGTTCTATGAAGGGTGTAAAAAAGCTTACTACCCGTGAGTTGATTGAAATGGAAGCCGAGATAGGCGGAAAACTCTTTGGTCCGATCCCTGCTGGGCATAGGCGAGAATTCTTTTGTCTTGATGATCACACTTGGGTCTGGCATGAAGAATGGCTTGACGAGACCGGTCAACGACAGGTCACGAGTACTCGATACGAAGTTCATGCCAATGGCATACTGAAGGCACAAGATGGCCGAGTCTATAAGTTCATTGAAGGTGAGGAACTTGTAAACCTTACCGTTGCCGTGCGGCTTTACTACGAGGCAATCGCACGCGGCATCTACCAAGTTGACCCAGTCACGGGTAAAAAGTTCGCCGCTCAGCCTGTTACAATGTAGGGCATATGCGCCAGTCTATTTATCTCGATTACGCAGCCGCCACCCCGCTTGATAAGCGGGTGTTTGCTGCTATGCAGCCTTATCTGAGCGAAGTGTTTTATAACCCTTCAGCCATGTATAGCACCGCGAGACAGGTGAGGGCTGACTTTGAAGATGCTAAGTCACGGCTGGGCGCTATCTTGGGCGTGAAGTCGCACGACATCATCATGACCGCCGGTGCCACTGAGTCGATCTATATCGCGCTCGAAGGAGTTATGGAGTCCGGTGATCATATGGTTATAGGTGCAACAGAGCACGCTGCAGTACGCGCGGTGGGAGCGAAGTACGCGCATAGTGTTGCGGCCGCGTCTTCAAAAGGTATCATCACACCGGAAGCGGTCGAGGCAGTTATAACTGACGCTACAAAAGTTGTCAGCATAGCTGCGGCAGACAGCGAGCTCGGCACTGTTCAGTCACTACGCGCCATCGCAGAAAAACTTCGAGACATTCGCCACGACAGGGCTTTGCGAGGCATCAAACAACCCCTGTATCTTCATAGTGACGCCTCCCAGGTGGCAGGAGTAATTGACCTTCATGTCTCGCGGCTTGGTGTCGACATGCTGACACTGAACGCGGGTAAGTGCTATGGTCCAAAGCAAGTCGGGTTACTTTGGGTGGATTCAAGCGTGCGCTTGCAGCCGGTGCTTGCAGGCGGCGGCCAAGAACGAGGTCTGCGTGGGGGTACAGAAAACGTCGCCGGAACCGTCGGCTTTGCTGTTGCACTTGAGTATGCCGACAAAAAGCGCCATACAGAATCGAAACGTCTCGCAGAACTTCGTGATCGCTTGCAGGGCTTATTGACGACGGAGCTTCCAGAGCTGGTGATCAATGGTCATGCCAAAAAACGTCTTCCCGGGCATCTGCACATTAGCTATGCGGGCCTCGACGCTGAACGGGCCGTGATGCACCTCGATCTTCAGGGTGTATGTGTCGCAACTGGCGCAGCCTGCGCTGCGAACAAAGGTACTCGTTCGAGTGTGCTCAGCGGGGTGGGCATGAGTGACGAACTAGCGGATGGCAGCTTGCGCATTAGCCTAGGTAGAAACACAACGCTTGAAGAAATCGACGACGTCGCGCCTCTTATTGCCCAGGCAATTCGCACCGAGGCAGCACTATGAGTCGTGTTTATGTAGGCATGAGCGGTGGT
This sequence comes from uncultured Candidatus Saccharibacteria bacterium, assembly GCA_964391615.1. GTDB lineage: Bacteria > Patescibacteriota > Saccharimonadia > Saccharimonadales > Saccharimonadaceae > CAYLGT01. Next base: position 4,784 of record CAYMMO010000011.1, on the reverse strand, counting down.
GTTGACAGCTCGCTTTCGGCTGCACTGCTCAAAGAACAGGGACACGACGTCGTTGGTGTTTATATGAAAAACTGGACTGAAGATCTGCCGGGCATGCGCTGTCCGTGGGCGGACGATCTTGCAGATGCAAAACGTGTCGCCGTCCAGCTCGGAATTCCGCTCAAAGTCTATGATTTTCAGACAGAGTACAAGCACTTCGTGGTTGATTACATGATAGAGGAGTACAAAGCGGGTCGCACACCGAACCCCGATATCATGTGCAATCAGGAAGTGAAGTTCAAGCTATTTTTCGACGCTGCACGCAAAGACGGTGCCGATATGATCGCGACTGGACACTACGCGGCAACCCATGATGGCCGACTTTTTCAGGCTGCCGACCCACAAAAGGACCAGACATATTTTCTTTATCGCGTGACTCATGATGCACTCGCTCGTACCCTGTTTCCGCTGGGTGCTATGAAAAAGACCGAAGTACGTGCTGCTGCAGCTCAGCGTGGACTGACAACCGCAAGCAAAAAAGACAGTCAGGGTATTTGTTTCGTAGGCTCAGTCGGTATAAAAGACTTTTTGTCGCAGTACGTAGAGACGGTTCATGGTGCCGTGATCGACAAAGCGACCGGTGATGTTGTTGGTGAACATGAAGGCGCAATCTTTTATACGCTCGGCCAGCGTCATGGGCTCAATGTCGGTGGCGGGTTGCCATACTATGTGGTTGGCAAAGATATGAAAAAAAATGAAGTCTATGTCAGTCGAAGTTTAGAAGATGCTGCGCTCTGGCGTGAACAGATCACTCTGACCAACTTACATTGGATTGATGCTGAGCCCAATGATGGTGCGAAGCTTCTGGCTCGTCTGCGTCATCGTGGTCCACTTGTTGAAGTAACGCTTCGTGGTGCTACGCTCGAGTTTGAGCATCCAGAACGTGCGGCAACTCCAGGACAATCAGTCGTACTGTATGACGGCGAAGAGTGTCTAGGTGGCGGTTTTATAGTCTAGGATCTATACTAGGTTCAAACAGGGTGAAGGAGGGAAAACGTGGAGCTACAAAACGTAAAAAAACCAAGCGATAAGCGATGGCTGGGTATGATAGCATGGCTGCTTGTTGTGCTTCTTGGGTTTGGGCTCGCCTATCTCTACAACCGTAACCTCGAACTGTCTTCGGATAATGCCGCAACAAGTACCAAAACTATTGCGATGACGTCAAACATTGCCGCGCTCAAAGAGCAGATCACCAAGTTGGAGCGTGATGCGAAGAAAACTGCAGATCAGACTGCAGCAGAGCCAGTGTCTACCGCAGAAAGCATCGCGAAAGCTTACTATGCCGCCCAAGCAAAAGGAACGCCGGTGCTGAGCAAATATACTTCGAAGTTGATGGCAGAGTCAGGTGTTTTTAAACGCTATAGCCTAAACACGACCGATGGCGGTGACGGGGTCTCCGTAATCGTGAAAAAGGTTGGTGAAGATTGGGTGCCAATTTCCATCGGTCAAAGCCTCCCCTCGAAGTCAGCTGGTGAGCAATTTAGCATGCCTACCGGCTGGTATAGTACCGACTACTAAGCAGAGTATACTTGAAGCAATAAACAAGGAGGGGCATATGGGATTTTTAGACGCATTTAAAAACCTTTTTGGGCGAGTAGACGAAACTGAAAAACAGGCCCAGGATCTTTTGGAGCAGGCTGACAGTTTGACCGACATGATACCTGGTGATGCAGACGATAAGCTCGTTGACGGCATCAAAGAGCAGGTTGAAAATTTGACCGACAAGTACGACGAAGTTAAGAAGAATATTCCTGGTCAGTAGTTTCATCTGGAGAACGGCTGTCGAGTATGCCCGGTCTTAGTTCTGGTGTTACGACATCTCTCCCCCGAAGCCGGACTGGGTCTAGGGGGCGTATCGTCCTGGGTATCCTTGGCTCGTCATCGGGCTGTTCGTCTATTGGTGTGTAGTTCTCTGAACCGCTTGCTGCTTCCATAGCCTCCTACTCCAACGAAGTTTGTTATACTATAACAGATATGACTGCTCAAGAAATCCGTAGCGCTTATCTGCGCTTCTTCGAAGAACGTGGCCACGCCGTTGTTGCGCGTGCTCCACTTGTGCTTCGTGACGACCCAACGACACTATTTACTGGCTCAGGTATGCAACCAATGATTCCTTTTTTGCTTGGTGAACCACACCCACAGGGTCGGCGAATTGTTGATAGTCAAACTTGTTTGCGTGCCCAGGATATTGACGACATCGGTGACAATCGTCACACGACCTTTTTCGAGATGCTTGGAAACTGGAGCATGGGTGACTACTTCAAAGAACAGCAGGTTGAGTGGATGTTTGAGTTTTTGGAGTCGGTCGTCGGACTCGACATGAACCGCGTATTCATCACATGCTACATCGGCAACGAGAAGTATGGAATTCCCAAAGATACTGAAGCAGCGGCTGTATGGAAGCGACTCTACGAAGCGAAGGGCTACACGAGTGGCGAAGCCGACATCGATACCGAAGAAAACGGCTATGAGCGCGGCGTTAACGAAGGCGAGCGAATCTTTTACTATGACGGCAGCAAGAACTGGTGGAGTCGAAACGGTAGCCCCGAAACGACTCCCGTTGGTGATCCATGCGGTCCCGACAGTGAGATGTTCTACGACTTCGGCACTCCACACGATGCAAGCTATGGCGCGCATTGTCATCCAAACTGTGACTGTGGTCGTTTCATGGAGATTGGCAACAACGTCTTTATGGCTTACCGAAAAGTTGCCGAGGGTCAGTTCGAGCCACTCGAAGCACCAAACATCGACCACGGCTCAGGCCTTGAGCGCATCGCTGCAGCCAAACTGGGCGATCCTGACGTGTTCAAGATCAGCATCATGTGGCCGATCATTGAAAAGCTTCAGAAACTGAGCAAGAAGAACTACGAAGATCACACCGAAAGCATGCGGGTCATCGCTGACCACCTACGTGCAGCAACCTTCCTAGCTGTCGATGGGTGTGTACCGAGTAACAAAGAGCAGGGTTATGTCATGCGCCGTTTACTCCGTCGCGCTATGGTCAAGGCGTTTGACCTAGG
>CAYMMO010000011.1:0-1715 GCA_964391615.1 uncultured Candidatus Saccharibacteria bacterium | reverse complement strand
ACGCCTTGTGCGTCGAGCGGTTCGTTATAGTTTTGAGCTTGGTATCGAACAAAACTTCATGCAAGAGCTTGTACCAGTTATCGCAGACCTTTATCACAATGATTTCCCAGAAGTTGCTGAGCGACGTGATGAAGTAGTAGCTGTGCTCGTCAAAGAAGAGAAAGTATTTCGTCAGACCCTTCGAAAGGGAATGAATGAGCTCACAAAACGGCTCAACAACTCAACTTTGAAGAATGGCAACGGTCAGGGCGTTATAGATGGTGCGGATGTTTTTGAGCTGTATGACACATATGGTTTTCCAAAAGAACTCACCGTTGAGGTTGCTCAAGATACGCTTAAATACTTTGCTCTGACCGATACTTGGGAGAAAGAGTTTGACGCAAAGATGCAAGAACAGCGCGAACGCTCGCAGACAGCACGTAAGGGAACGTTCAAAGGCGGTCTCGAGGGTCACGAGATGATTCACAAAAAGTATCACACCGCGACTCACCTCATGTACCAGGCACTGCGGGAAGTCTTGGGTGATCATGTCGTCCAGCACGGGAGCAACATCACCGAAGAACGTCTCCGTTTTGACTTTTCACATCCTGAAAAAGTAACACCGGAGCAGATCAAACAGGTTGAAGATATCGTCAACGAACAGATACAAAAAGACTTGAAAGTAAGTTTTGCCGAGTATCCAACCAGCGAGGCAACCGGTCCACTCGGTGCGCTAGGTGCCTTTGGCGATCGCTACGGCGACACGGTAAAGGTCTACAAGATGATTGCCGACGGTACGGAGAAACCATTTAGCTTCGAAATCTGTGGTGGCCCCCACGTTGACCATACGAGTCAGCTCGCTGAAGACGGCAAACACTTCAAAATCACCAAAGAAGAATCCTCCAGCTCCGGTATTCGTCGCATCAAAGCCGTACTTGCCTAGGTGAAGTGGCGCCCCTTATTACGTGCCTCCCTTCGCTGGCGCTGCAGTCGCTTTACGGCGCTTAGCAAGGGGCTACTCCACCCCACTTCACTTTGAGCATAAGCGTGGTGCGTAGTATACTGGTGACAAGATATGTTACTTAGCAAACTCAAAAGTAGATTGCCTTCACGTGGTCAGACCAACGATGACCTTTTAGTGGGTTTGGACATAGGAACTGAATTTGTAAAAGCCCTCATAGCACGCGTGAACGGGGACGAGCTCGAGATCATAGGTGTCGGACGAACTCGCCAGGGGTTGAGCGACATGCATAGTGGCGCCATCTCTGACATTGGCGGTGTGGTACGAAACTGTGAAGACGCACTTTCTCAGGCAGAGGCCCAAGCTGGCGTGCAGGGAAAACGTGCCGTCATAGGTATCGCTGGCGAACTTGTCAAAGGTATGACCAGTACGATTCGCTATAAACGGCCACAACCAGACCGCGCACTCGACATCAACGAGATGGAATTTATCATCGAGAAGGTCCAGGAACGTGCCCAGAACAAAGCTCAAAAGCAGATTGCTCTCGAGACTGGCAACAGCGACGTCGAAGTGAAGCTCGTTAACTCTGCCATAGTGAGCATCCACATAGACGGCTACAAAGTCAGCAACCCGATCGGTTTTCAGGGCAAAGACGTCGCTATACAGATTTATACTGCATTTGCACCTATGGTCCACATCGGAGCGCTCGAGCGTACAGCAGGCGAGCTCGATCTTGACCTCATCGCCGTGGCGGCAGAGCCTTTTGCCGTCTCAC
>CAYMMO010000010.1:4321-16457 GCA_964391615.1 uncultured Candidatus Saccharibacteria bacterium | reverse complement strand
GCCCGACTACTACGAGGTCTACACGGTCGAGAACGACTACATCGACTTCTGGGAGCCAGCCAACAGGACCGAGGGCAGCTTCGGCTACAAGCGGCTCTACTACTGAGCCGCGGCCCTACTCCTCCGGCGGTGTACGTCATGTACACCGCCGGGGGAGACCCCTACATAACGTATTATGAAAATCAAAATATGCCGCATATACGCGGCATATTTTTTATTTAACTGCGGCTACTTTTCGTCGACGACTTCGCCTTCTACGGCTTCGTCCTTGTCTGATTTTTTGTCTTCAGACTTGTCATCATCTTCTTTGCTAGCAGCTTCGTAAAGCTTTGCACCGATCGGCATGATGGCGTCGTTGAGTGCCTTCATAGCAGCCTCAAGCTCTTCTTTGTCCTCAGCGTCTTTGTGCTTTTCGGCCTCTGCGGCTGCGTCTTCGATAACCTTCTTGTCGTCATCGCTGATCTTGTCTTTGAACTCATCGGGCATTTTCTTTGCCTGGTAGATTGCATTTTCTAAGCCATTGCGGGCGTCGACTGCTTCACGCTTTTTCTTGTCTTCGTCGGCGTGTGTTTCAGCTTCTTTCTGTGCCTTCTCGATGTCTTCTTTGCTCATGTTGCCAGAGTTCTGGATGGTGATGCTCTGTTCTTTACCGGTACCCTTGTCTTTTGCAGTAACATTTAGGATACCGTTTGCGTCGATATTAAACGTCACTTCGACCTGAGGCACACCGCGTGGTGCAGGTGCGATGCCATCGAGAACGAATTTACCAAGACTCTTGTTGTCCTGGGCAAACTCTCGCTCACCTTGCAGAACGTGGATCTCAACTTGTGGCTGGTTGTCAGCTGCGGTAGAGAATGTCTCTGACTTACTGGTAGGAACAGTGGTGTTACGCTCTATAAGTTTCGTCGTGACGTTACCCATAGTCTCGATACCGAGTGAAAGTGGGGTCACGTCGAGCAGCAGTACGTCTTTGACGTCACCTGCCAGCACGCCACCCTGGATAGCAGCACCGATGGCTACTACTTCGTCAGGGTTTACGCCTTGCATAGGGTCTTTACCAAAGATCTTTTTGACCTTTTCGACAACCGCTGGCATACGGGTCATACCACCGACAAGCACAACTTCGTTGATGTCACTGGCTTTGAGGCCGGCGTCTTTGAGTGCTTTTTCAACAGGCACCGCTGTCTTTTCTATGAGTTCACCGACGAGTTCCTCAAGCTTTGCGCGAGTTAGTGTGTATTCGAAGTGCTTTGGGCCATCTGCGTCTGCAGTAAGAAACGGTAGGTTGATTTCCACCTGAGTGGTTGAGCTGAGCTCTTTCTTGGCCTTTTCGGCTTCATCCTTCAGACGCTGCAGGGCTGCGTTGTCTTTTTTCAGGTCAATGCCTTCGTTACCTTTAAAGACTTCCAGGAAATGTTCAACTATACGGTTGTCGAAGTCTTCACCACCGAGGTGAGTGTCGCCGTTGGTGCTTTTTACTTCGAAGACACCGTCACCAAGTTCGAGTACTGAAACATCGAACGTACCACCACCGAGGTCGTAGACGACGATCTTTTCTTCTTTTTTCTGGTCGAGTCCGTAGGCAAGTGCAGCAGCAGTTGGCTCGTTGATGATTCGTTTAACTTCGAGGCCAGCAATCTTACCAGCGTCTTTGGTTGCTTGACGCTGAGCGTCGTCGAAGTAGGCAGGCACAGTGATGACCGCTTCGGTAACTGGCTCGCCAAGAAATGCTTCGGCATCGGCCTTGAGCTTACTCAGGATCATAGCCGAAACTTCTTCTGGCGTGTAATCTTTGTCACCCATTTTCACAGCAACACCGGCTGAGTGCTTTACGATCTCAAATGGCATGATGTCGATGTCTTTTTGGACTTCTTTGTCGCTAAACTTACGACCAATCAGTCGTTTTACACCGTAGATAGTGTTACGCGCGTTAGTGACGCGTTGACGCTGAGCCACTTGTCCGACAAGTCGCTCCCCCTTTTTTGTGACTGCAACAACACTTGGTGTAGTTCGGTTACCTTCGGCGTTAGCGATGACCTCTGGCTTGCCAGCGACCATATAGGCAACTGCCGAGTTAGTGGTCCCTAAGTCGATACCGATGATTTTACCCATAGTTTTCTCTCCTTTTATTTAGATAAATCAAATGAATTTCTTATGATTCGTTCTAGCACTCCTCGCAGGACAGTGCCAAACGCTACCTCTATAATATACAAACTAGCACTCTCATGTCAAGAGTGCTAATATACGTTTTCTAAGGTGTTATCTAGCCACCATCACCAGCAAATGTACGATTCCCTTTTATATATGGACCGCTGGTTGTATCCTGGTCGGCAACTGCCGAACCCGAGCTGTTTATGACTATAGAGACGAAGTTTGGTGAGGTGCCGATGTCGACAGAGTTGCCGACGATAATTATCGGCATAGTTGACACCGTGCCGCTTGGCAGCTGAATGAATGACGTCGTGTTTGCTCCGATATCGATGGTGTTACTCGAGATGACTGAGCGATACCCTGAACCGGTAATCTCTATGGCAGGCCCGGGCTGTGTGCCACTCGACGTAAAGTAATTGCCGACCAGGCTAATGTTGCCGCTGTCGATAGTCACCTGCGGATTCGCACCACTCGTATCGAGGTAATTGTTTGACACCATCGTCGGTGAGCCGGTCAAGTTAAGGTGCTGGGCCGATGAGCTTGTCATGTGACACTGAGTGATCTGCCAACCACCTTTTGTCAGGTTCACACCCATTGTGCTGTGTCCAAGTATGCGACAACTTGTGATCTCGCTGTCAGTCCCACCGCTCGTACCAGCAACATTGATGCCCGTGTCGCAGCCGAGTATATCGCACTGAATGATTTTGCAGGCAACCGTCCCCCCTGAGTTTGGCGGCTGCGATGAGTCGACGTCGATGCCTATCAAACAGTCAGCCACCGTCACAGATGTAACTTTTGGATCGGTAACGTCTTTTATATAGATGCCCGTCGCTCCTGATACCCCGTGCCCGTCGACCTGGAGCTGCGAGATCTCCATGCCATGCGGGTTTGTTGGCATATGTACTCCGCTGCCAGATGTCGTAGAACCTGCGATGATGACCTTCATGTTGTTGGTCGTTGCACGAAGTGACGTTCCGTTAGTCACCTGGTTTGCGGCATTATAAACCGAGCCACCGCGATCGAAGGTTCGACTTACTCCGCGTAGTGAAACGCCGTATTTGATTACTATCGAGCCGCTCACGCTAAACTGATCGTCCGACAACTGTACTAACCCACCGCCACCGTAACTACCAGCAGTCAGCGTACCGGCTATGTCGTCGATCGCTGCGTTTATGACCGTAGTGTTGTTTGCTGCCGAGGTTGCAAGACTAGAAATCTGAGTGCCATCTCGTCGGATAGCTACGGTATTATCGCCAGATTGAAAAACATAGGCCTTCGCCGTAGGAGAGTACGATATGTCCTGGTTGCGCCACTTATCGGTCCCACTGTCATAAACCAGGGCCTGGTTGTCCTGTTTGTTGTTGAGCGCAACATCACTGGCTCCTGCAATACCGGAAACACTTGGGTTAAATGACACGCCTACACTACTCCCTTTACTTAGGCCAATTATACCACTAGCGCTATTTACGCGGGAGTCTGGTTATTTTTTGGTAACTTTTACCATGCTGCTGCGGAGCACCTCTGTGCCGAGCATGTAGCCTGCTTGCAGTTCTTCTGCGACAACTTCGTGTTCGCCCTCTGCGTCTTCGTCGAATTGTATCGCTTCGTGAAGTTCTGGGTTAAAAGGAGTTCCGGGTGTTGCAACTATACGCTTAAGATCGAGTGATTCGAGTGATTTCTCAAGGTTTTTTACCAAGCTCGTCACACCCTGGGCCCACGTATTGTCATGAAGTTCTGTCGGCATATGCACGATAGCACGCTCAATGTTGTCGATGACAGGCAGAAGTTTCAAAACGGTAGAGGATTTGCCGGCATTCTTGGCAAGAACTTTTTCAAGCTCCACGCGCTTTCGGTAGTTTTCAAAGTCGGCGCGGACACGCTGCAGGTCCTGAGTCAGCTCACCCACTTGCTGTTCGAGCTCGATTTGTTTCTTGTTCTTTGGCACTAGAGTACCTCCTCGAGCATGGCACCTGTATGACGCACCAGACGCATGACTTTTGCGTAGTCCTGACGAGTTGGGCCAAGGACCCCTATGTAGCTGTTGTCGCTGTAGGGAGAACGAAAACGGCTGATGATGAGACTCGACTGCGAGCTTTTGCCTATCGGGTTTTCAGCACCAATGAAGACATTGAGCGGCTCGTTTGGTGCGGCTTCGCGAAGCCAGGGTTCGAGGTTGTCGAGCAAGCGTGCGACTTGCTGAACATTGTGTGGGTTGGCGGCAAACTCAGGCTGCGCAAAAAGGTTCCCCATACCGCTCATATAAAGCTGATCACCGATGGTAGCGAGCCCTAAATTGTGTGTGATCTCGCACAGGCTGTCGACAGCACTTCGGATAGCGCGGTCAGTCCTATCTGCATACGTAGCAACTCGTGCATCAATAGCACGGGCGTTACGATCACCAAGCATCGGTATACCGGTATCAACAGGCGCGTCGGTCAACTGGTTAACGTAGAAACGATAGCCTTTGTCGGTAGGAACGCGACCAGCACTAGTGTGCGGCTGCGCGATAAATCCAAGCTCTTCGAGCTGTGCCATCTCGGAGCGTATCGTTGCGCTCGAAACGCCAAAAAGTTTGGCAAGCGTGACGCTACCAACTGGTACGGCAATCTCTGCATACTGTTCGATGATGGTGGCAAGAATCTTCGCTTGTCGCTCTGTCATGATGTCATGATTATAGCCCAATCTGGCACTCAGAGTCAACGAGTGCCAGATTACTTTGCTATTTTAGCTCTGACCCATAAACACACGCATACGCAGGAAGGCGAGCCGTAAGAGTACCGTTACTGCGTGTAGCGACACCGCCAACACGAAGATGCTTATAACGAATATACAAACACTTTGTACCTCAGGAGCCGTGAAAAGACTATGCGATACCGACAGCACCCACGGAAGTACCCATAGACTTACCAGCTTATAGACACCAAACACTCCGACCACCGCCACGATCCGCACTACAGCTCTCGACAGCACGTGCAGCATAGGATGATCACCACCACCCTTGAAATATCCCTCTAGACCTACATACAACACCACAGTCTTGATCAATCTGAAGAGCATGCCAACAAGAACATACGATATAGCTCCAATCAATGCCCACGTAGCAAAGATTGCCACATCACCTGCGAGCGCGCTATCGTTTATGCGGTTACTAATTTCCCCTGCACTCCCTATAATCGTCGTTTGATCATGACCGCTCACACTGAAGTACAATTCTAGGTCGCTTCCCTTATAAACCCCGGGTAAAAATATGAACGACAGCGCTAAGACAATTAAACTAGTGATTATCGTACCTTCAAGCCATGATGGTGAAATTAGTTGCTTAAATTTTTCCAAGCCTGTCGTATGTTCCATGTCAGCGCTAGTATAGCTTATGATTTTTTATTTACATAAAAATGCTTGACATAAGTGTTATTTATACCTATCGTAAACATAACATAAGAGAAAACAAAAAGGATACGTATGTCTAATAAATACGGAAAACAGCTGCCTCCATGGCAACGAGCAAAACGAATGAGGCTCATGGCGGCGGCGCTAGTCATGATCGGAGCGGGTGGCTTTGGTGTGTGGCAGCTGGCAAAATCTTTCGCAGCAACCGGTTTTGAGAATGGATATATTTATATTGGAAATGGAGAGTTCCTAAAACCCGACAGTTCGCAGCACTATAAGACCGCTGGATATCTTGGACAGTCAGCCTTCGACCAGCCAGTTTTCAGCTACTCCGGTAAGCAAGTCGCTCTCGTCGATATGAATAGTGCGGGCTGGTTAATCAGCATGCAAAATTCCGACGGCGGTGGCAAGAAAGTCATTTATAGTACAACCGATTATTCTATCGACCCAAATAGTATCAATTGGTCACGGGATGACAACTGGATAGGTTTGATGTCTGTAATTACAAAGGGATAAATATTTTGCAGTTATGCATGCAGACGGCAGTGAGTTTCATACTGTAATCTCGTCAAGTGATATCGATGCCAGTGCAGGCTGGTCAACTCCCCCTGCCTTTTCAGGAAATGACAGCAGCAAAATACGCTACTTCTATTTCGACTCCCCAGGGACAGCTTCCAAGGTTTGTGAGTTCTCGCTCACTGCTCCCAACGTCCAGTGCAATGATCTCATTGACAACGCTGGCATACTCTCTACAACCCGCCTCTTCGCGTATACGACGACGGTCGCTAGTGACATGATGTACTTTATGGGAAATTCTTGCCAATACGATGTCGAAGGCAATATATGCGAACGATCTTCGCAGAATGTATTTTCAGTCAACACCTCGTCTAGAGAATTAAAGCAACTCACCAACTATCCTCTAGTCCCAGCAAGCGAGATAAACCCTCGTAATATTGGATCAATGGTGGTTTCTCCCAATGGCACAACGTTACTTTACGCCACACAGATCTACTCGGATACGACGCCCGAACTCAATGAAGATCGAGTTTACTCTATAAAAACTGACGGATCCGGACAGAGCCTGTTCTATGACAACCGGTCACCAAAGTTTGAGCACGTATGGGTTACGGGTCTACGCTGGCAGGCATACACGAGCGGCTCGTCACTCCCCTCGATCCCGCCAGAAACAAATCCCGAGGTTGGCGCTACACCAAAAACTATCCCTGGTGTTCTACGAAAAGGTCAAGTCGTAAAACCATCCATTCATCTATGGAACAATTCACTAAGCGCAACGACAGCAACCGTCACCTACAAAAGCATGATCAGCTACAAGAACGTCACAAAGAGCGTAACCGCAAACCTAGCCCCGAACTCTTCGCAGGATGTTCAATTAGCTCAATTTACCACCGATTATGCACAAGATGGCCAAGATGCTGCGTACTTTTATTTCGATACTAAGTTCGTGACAAATGGTAATGTGCAAACATTTGCCAGTTGGTCATCGAGCACTCTACCCCTACCTCCTTTCTCACTCAGCACTCCTGGCACTATAACTGTTAAGAAGGGGCAGACCGTTACGATTAAAGGAAAGACCATCTCCCGAGGTAAGGTGAGTCTCATAAAAAAGGGTGAAACGAAAGCCTTCACAGATGCAAACGCTAAGGGCGTCTATACTTTCCAGCGCGTCGCGAAGTTAAATGAAAAATTACGTATTTGCGCTACAGGCTTTGAGTCAGTCGCTGACGAATGCGCACAAGTACAGATAAAGCTGAAATAGCAGTGAGGTAGTTAGTCACGCTTGAGCATAACGGTGAACGCTTCGGAGGGGATATCAACTTTTCCGAAGCGCTTCATACGAGCCTTGCCTTTTGCCTGTTTAGCGAGCAGCTTCTTACGACGAGTGACGTCACCGCCGTACAGTTTGGCCGTTACATCTTTGCGGTAGGCCGACAGGTCTTCACGAGCAATGAAGCGCCCACCGATGGCTGCTTGAAGTGCCACCTGGAAGCTTTGGCGCGGGATGACTTCTTTGAGCTTTTTGGTTGTTTCACGTCCGAAGCTTTCGGCTTCAGAACGATGCATCATGACACTTAGCGCATCGACCATTTCACCACCGACATAAAAGTCGACTTTCACTAGGTCCTCCGCCCTATAATCATCGAGTTCATAGTTGAAGCTGCCATAGCCAGACGTCACACTTTTTAACTGGTCATAAAAGTCGGTCAGTAAGTTCGCGAGCGGTGCCTCGAAACTAACCAGCGCACGCTCGTCTATGTAACTCAAGTTTTTCTGCCGACCACGCTTACTGATGATGAGCTGTATGACCGCTCCAACATAATCGGTCGGCACAACAATCTCGCCGTTTATCCATGGTTCACGAATCTCAGAAACGCGTGCCACATCAGGAAGATCAGTGGCGCTTTTTATGTCGAGTTCAGTGCCGTCCGTCAGGTCCACCTGGTAGTCGGTACTCGGGTTAGTCACTACGAGATCTAGGTTGTACTCACGCTCTAAACGTTCGCGAACGATGTCCATATGAAGCATGCCGAGAAACCCTATGCGCACCCCGAAGCCAAGTACGGGCGAGTTTTCTGGCTCGTACTGCAAAGCCGAGTCGGACAGTGAGAGTTTTTCTATGGCATCTTTGAGTTCGTTGTAGTCTTCGTTTGAAACTGGAAAAAAACCGGCGTAGACAAACGGCTTGACTTCTTTATAGCCGGGAAGTGCTTCCGTTGCAGCAGCATCCCTAATCGTGATAGTGTCACCAACTCGTGCATCACGAGTCGTCTTTAGGTTCGTCACAATATAGCCAATTTCACCCGTCGCAATCTCTTTTTGTGGGCTCATGGTTGGGCTGAGCGCACCAACTTCGAGTGCAAGACCGTGCGCGCCAGTCGCTAACATCTGGATGGTAGCGCCCTTTTTTATACTTCCGTCGATAACTCGTGTATACAGGATAACTCCGCGATAATCGTCATAATAACTGTCAAAGATGAGCGCACGGGTCGGCGCGTCTTCGTCACCTTTTGGTACATGAACTCGTTCGATGACGGCGTCGAGCACATCGCTGACGCCTTCGCCGGTTTTCGCACTGATCTTTATGATGTCTGCTTCGGTGCAGCCTAGCAGGTTTATCACCTGTCTCGAAACCCGTGGCACATCGGCTGCCGGAAGATCAACTTTGTTAAGAACCGGGATGATAGTCAGGTCTTGCTCGAGTGCAAGGTACACGTTTGCTAGTGTTTGCGCTTGGATGCCCTGACTCGCATCGACAACCAGCACCGCGCCCTCGCAGGCCTGAAGACTGCGACTTACCTCATAGCTAAAGTCGACGTGCCCTGGCGTATCTATAAGGTTAAGCTCGACGTCTTTATACTGCATCCGCACGGGAGCAAGTTTTATAGTGATGCCTTTTTCGCGCTCCAAGTCCATACTGTCGAGCAGCTGACTTTTCATGTCGCGGTGCAGCACTGTACCAGTAATCTCGAGCATACGGTCCGCCAGCGTACTTTTGCCGTGGTCGATATGTGCGATGATACAGAAGTTTCGTATGTTCTTTTGCATCTAGCGAATAGTCTTCCTACCAGCCAGCTGTGAGAACGCAAGTCGCCTGAGCCTACTCGTCACTATGGCCGCCTCGTCGAGTTTGAATACCCGGCTACTTACAAACAGATACGTGGCGTAACTTATCAGAGCGATTAAAACAAACTTTGGCAGTGTCGTCACAATGCTGTTGTCGTTAACGGTGAGTGCAAACACTTTCACAGAGATGTAGGTCATGACCGACATAATGACTGTGGCAAGCAGCATCCCGAACAATGCTCGCGCGAATTGTACGTCAAACAAACCGCGGATACGCATAGACATGATCGCAAACAATATGAAGACCTCTACGGCTGCAACGATCGACTGCGCCCAAGCAAGACCGTAGATGCCAGCACCTAACACCATGGTGAAGTAGATAGCGAGCGCGATGTTGAGCCCAATAGTAAAGAACGATATGTACAGTGGAGTTTTTGTGTCCTGCTGTGCGTAAAAACTTCGTGCCGAAATGTGGTAGATAGAACGAAAGAGGATGGCGACCACCAAGATACCGAGTAGACTCGCCACGACTGGCTGACCACCGTTGAACAAGAAGTTCACCAGGTAGCCCCGCGCGAAAAAGGCAATGGCCGCAGTTGGCAGTGCGAGCCATATGATGACACGCAGTATTGTGCGAAGTTCGTTTTTGAACAAGTCTGGGCGACCTTGACTGAGTCGCTCGGTCATCTGCGGGAAGGCTGCAGTGCTGATAGCCACACCGATGAGGTTGATCGGCACACTGTGTAGTGTGGTTGCCTGCTGATAAAAACGAACGGACCCAGCAACCATACGTGATGCTAGGTTTGTTTCGACGATACCGTTGACATAATCCATACCCTGGTCAAGCGAACGCGCCGGCAGTAGGCGAAGCACTTCACGAAAGCCTCGGTTCTTCCAGTAGATTTTAAACCGATAATCAACACCGAGGCCGATGAGCCCTACGGCACTCACGACCAGCTGCATCATCGAACCGAGCACAATACCAAGCGCCACACCCATGATGCCGCCTTCAAATATCTGTACCCCGAAGATCGTCACTCCGTTTGTGAACCACAAAAGCCCTATGATGATGCCGATGTTATATATGGTCGGAGCCAGTGCAAAGAACACAAAGCGCCCTACCGCTTGCTGGATGCTCGCGATGACTGAACTGATCGCGAACAAGAATGGGTTGATAGCAATGACCCGCATCATACTTACCGCGAGTGCGCGCGAAGATTCGTCGAGCCCAGGTCCTACCACATAGCGAACAAGTGGGTCGGCAAAGATGATCATAAGCAAGCTCGCAACAAGAGTCAGGATCGCCATGAAGTTAACAAGGCTCGTTGTTAACCGCCAGGCAGACTCTTTGTTGCCTTTTTGCAGACGGTTATTGAAAACTGGGATAAAGGTAACACTGAGCGCACCAGACACAAGGATGAAAAACATGAAGTCAGGGATGATGAACGCCACCGTGTACGCATCGAGGCCTATAGGATAGCCAGCATAGCCTGTTGCAGCGTTGGCAGCATAGGTGCCGTTAAGCAGACGGTCTCGGTAGAGCCCAAGGATGAGCGACAAAAACGTTGAGCTTGCCAAAAGAACTGCAGCAAGCTGCACGCTTATGCGCTGATTCGCACGACTAACTACTGAGGAGACGCGTCCCATAGGCTTTATTATAGCCTTCCAGGGGTGACTTCTCTAGTGCAAACTAGTAAAGTTGTGCTTGTTTCGGAAGAACCGTGCCAGCGAGCACTTCTTCAACCACAGTCTCGTCGACTGTTTCGTCAACAAGTAGGCGCTTAGCTAGCGCTTCAAGATACTTCATATTGTGCGCAATCACCAGCTCGGCACGCTGCGCAGCTTCCTTGATAAGCTTCTGAACTTCAGCGTCAATTACCCGCGCCGTGTCGTCGCTGTAGGGACGCTCGTGCGTCATGCGGTCGAACATCATGCCGCCGTTGTCTTCGTGGAACACTTGGTCGCGAAGCGCTTCACCCATACCCTGCTCGATGACCATGTCGCGAGCGATCTCAGTCGCTTTTCGCAGATCAGAACCTGCACCAGTAGTCACACGGTCTTCACCGTAGACGAGTTTTTCCGCGACACGCCCACCAAGTGCACGCGCCAGGATATCCTTGAACTCAACAACGCTTGTGTATGAACGATCTTCAGGTGGCAGGAACCACGTAACACCGCCAGTGCCACCACGAGGAATGATGGTTACTTTGTGCACGGGGTCGCTGTCAGGAAGCACGTGTCCGACGATCGCATGTCCAGCCTCGTGGTACGCGGTCATCTCTTTGTCGTGGTCATTCATGATCTTTGTCTTGCGTTCTGGACCTATGGCGACTTTTTCAAATGCTGCAGTTACGTCATCGTTACTAATTTTTTTACGATTTGCGCGAGCAGCTATGATAGCTGATTCGTTAGCGATGTTTGCCAGGTCGGCGCCACTACTGCCAGCAGTCTTTGCAGCAAGCTTGTCGAGGTTGACAGTGTCGTCGGTTGGCTTGTTTTTGAAATGAACGTTCAGGATCGCTTCGCGGTCTTTGCGCTCCGGAAGGATGATGTTGGTTCGGCGGTCAAAGCGTCCAGGGCGAAGCAGCGCTGGGTCGAGCACATCGGCGCGGTTGGTCGCGGCCAGGACTATGACATTTGTGCCACCTTCAAATCCATCCATTTCGACGAGAATCTGGTTGAGTGTCTGTTCGCGTTCATCGTGACCACCGCCCATACCTGAGCCGCGTCGACGACCGACGGCGTCGATCTCATCGATGAAGATGATGCATGGCGCATTTTTCTTTGCTTTTTCGAAGAGGTCTCGAACACGTGAAGCACCAACACCAACAAACATTTCGACAAACTCAGAACCAGAGATACTGAAAAATGGTACATCTGCCTCGCCGGCAACGGCGCGCGCCAGCATAGTCTTACCAGTTCCCGGAGGGCCTACAAGTAGAACACCTTTCGGAATCTTAGCGCCGACATCTTCAAACTTCTTAGGATGCTTCAGGAAATCAACAACTTCAGACAA
>CAYMMO010000010.1:0-4311 GCA_964391615.1 uncultured Candidatus Saccharibacteria bacterium | reverse complement strand
GAACGTAACTTTTGTCTTTTCGTTGCCGTACAAACGAGCCTTACTCTTACCGAAGCCCATGGCTTGGTTGCTCTGGCCTTGCGCCTGTCGGAACATAAAGAAGATCAGTCCACCGATCAGCAGTGCCGGGATGATGAGGCTTGCGAGGTTCCAAAGTGCGCCTTCAGTTTCGGACGGCTTTTTAAAGCTGACTACTACTTTGGCGTCTTTGTTCAGACCCTGCTCGTAAATTGAGCTGCCACTCTCTTTGATGGTCTTTTCGGTTGGCTTGTCACTGCCTTTTGTTGTGACAGTCACGTCGTCACTTTGGATCTCAAGTTTTGAGATCTGCCCGTATAACGACATCCGAGAAGTCTACTTCTTTGAGGTTCTGCTGCGGAAACAACACTGCCGCAAACGACAGGATGAAAAAGCCGACTACGGCGAAAAAGAGCACGGTACGCCACCAGCCGTTGTTGGGTGTCGATCGTTTCGGTACTTTAGGAAGTTTTGCCACGCGTATGTATCTACCTTTCTATCGTGTATATAACCTATATATCTTATCAGTCATGGGGACTTTCAACAACGAGAGCACGCTGCGATGCACGTATGAACCGTGTGGCATCGAGGCTCCACCTGGACCCCACACTCGCAGTTTTGCAAAACAGCCAGAGATCACCGAAACGCGCTCGCGTGAGTGATTCACCCAACCAACCACGTAGCACTTCGTACGCCTCGTTTTGCTCCAACATGATGAGCGCATAGCGTGACAGGCCGTCTTCTTCGCCATGTAAAACCACATAGTCACTCGCTTGCGCTTCGATATCTCCGCGGAGTTCACCTGTGGCCACACTCAGTGCTACAAGCTCGACCCTTTGTTGTGAAGTCAGGCGCGCGACCAAGCCTGCACGTAGGAAATTCCGGAAATACCGTAAGTCATCGTTTGTACTGTCTTCGTGCCACTCCAGTTTTTGTTCAAGGGCGTAGGTAACTACTTTGAACTTACTCCACGCAAGCAGCGGACGCTCATAGTCGTCTGTATTTCTAAGCGAACAAAGCCCGCGCCAGCCAGTGCCACGCAGTATGTTTATACACATGGTCTCGAGCAGATCGTCTTCATGGTGGGCGGTGACGATTTTGTCCGCAGCAAATTTCTGCTTCAGCTGACGAAGCGCCGTATGCCGAGCATCGCGGGCCGTTTCTTCCGAAACACCGCGCCCCAACCCGAGACGTACAACTTCGCATTGCAGATTGTGTTTCTCGGCAAGCTTCCTCACTAATTCTTCGTCTACGCCACTATCGGGGCGAATACCGTGGTTAACATGTACAACCACGAGTTCGTGTTCGGCTGCGCGCACCAGGACATCGAGCAAGACTACCGAGTCCACACCGCCAGATACTGCGACAATATACTTCATGCTTTTTGAAACTGAAACCGCTCACTCAGGCGCCAGACCAGGCTCACCCAAACGACAGCAACAAACCAACCACCTAGAATGTCAGTAGGAAAATGTACGCCCAAGTACAAGCGACTCAGAGCAATAGTCATGACATACAAAGTACCGAGCCCAACCACCCACCAACGATATTTTGTCCGCCAAAGTATGAACCCAAAACAGAGAACCAACGCGAGTGACGCCGTAGCATGATTGCTCGGAAACGAGTGACTCGTCTCCGAAACTAGCTGCGGCCATAGGTCTGGACGAGCACGTCCTATAAGCATCTTTAGAAGTGTCGAAACCGCAACCGCCCCTCCGACGCCAACAAGAAGTCGAGCGCTCAACTCATAGCGTTTACGGCTTACAAAAAAGATCGCTAGAAAAATTGTAACGAGCGTGACAACTGTCACCCCACCAAAGTCGGTCGCAAACTTAAAAAATCCATCGAGTGCCAGGCTAGAAAAACCATGAACCCACTCAAGTAGTGCGTTATCGAACGACTGCATACCTCTAGTATACCGTTACTTGCTAGCGCGTCGTAACTTTATAGAAAATGCCGAGCCTTGTTTGCCGTCACTCGCAACTGAAATCGAGCCTTTTTGTAGTTCTATAAGTCGTTTTGCGAGCGAGAGCCCTAAGCCATGGCCCTCAACTACGAGCTTGCTGCGTGAACTATCGACTCTGTAGAACCGCTCAAATACTTTGCTATGCTCACTGGGATCTATACCAACTCCCTCGTCGTGAACCGACAGCGTCACATACTTTTCAGTAACCTTAGACTCAAGCCGAACAGTAGACTTTTTCGGACTATATTTGACTGCGTTGTCGATCAGGACCGTTAGCACATCGCCTAGCGCTTCGTCATTTGCCACAACTTTGGCGTCACGAACATTGTTTTCGACGGAGATATCTTTTGCCTGCGCAAGTGGGATGGCACGCGTTGCCGCGTCCATGACCACGCCTTCAACTGAAACTACAGAAAGTGGCAGCTCTTCGTTGCCTGCGAGCAAAAGGAGCCTGTCCGTGAGTGTACGCAAACGATGGACTTCGTCCAAGTTGCTCGCTAGCACTTCTGTATGGGACTGTTTACTCGCTTTTTTGTCACGAAGGGCAACTTCTATCTCGGTCTGCATGACGGCAAGCGGTGTACGAAGTTCATGAGCAGCGTCAGAGCTGAAGCGAGTTTGCGCTTCCAAAACATCATGAATCGGACGAAGCGTTCGACGAGCAAGCAAGTAACTCGCCATCCCGCCAGTACCAAGCACGACTATGTTGAACACCACGAGACCACTCATGACCTGCTCTCGGCCTTCTTTAAGCCGCTGTTGCATGACTGCCTTGTAGAACTCGTTGTCCACCAGGCGTCCGTACCCTGGGCCATCATCGTCAGGGGCTCGCAGTCCCCGGCGAAGTTGATCGTTACTGAGGGTATACAGCACAACGCTAAACAGCAAACTGACCACCATGAGTAGCACAAGGTACCAGGCGGTGAGTTTGAGTGTGGCGGAAGTGAAGAGGTTGCGTGTCATTGCTATCCTATTTTATATCCAAATCCTCGCACCGTCTGGATGAGTTCTGGTTTGCCACGAAACGGCTTATCGATCTTGTTGCGTAGATAGCCTATGTACGCCTCGACGGTATTTGGTAGGATGTCGGCGTCAAAATCCCATACGTGGTTAATGATGTTTGTCTTACTTAGGACGCGTCCAAAGTTTCTCATGAGGTATTCAAGTAACGAATACTCGGTCTGTGAAAGTTTGATGATCGTTTCGCCTCGTTTCACTTCGTAACTTATGGTGTCGAGTGACAGGTCTTCTACCTGAAGAATGTTGCCTATGTTGTCCTGGGGCCGACGCATGAGGGCGCGCACCCGCGCAAGTAGTTCTTCGAAGCTAAATGGCTTTGTTAAATAATCATCGGCTCCGGCATTGAGTCCAGCAACGCGGTCGCGTATCTGCGCTTTTGCGGTCAGCATGATGACAGGTGTCTGCACACCTTTGGCACGAATCTCTCGGCATATGTCGACACCGTCCATACCACCAGGAAGCATACGGTCGAGTACTATGACGTCGTATTCGTCAGCGAGTGCGCTCGACAGACCGTCACGGCCATCATGAACAACCTCGACGGTTGCACGCTCTTGCTCAAACCCAAGCCGTACAGCGCGGGCAATTTTCTGTTCGTCTTCGATGAGTAATATCTTCATACTCTCTATAGTATGCACCCTTCCTGAAATTAAACTGAGAAAAGAGCCGCCTGGGGGAGGCGGCTCTTTCATAAGAGGTGGGTGAGAAAAGTTGGTTGTGTTAGTTAGTGCTTGAGCTGCTTGAGCTCGTAGAAGTGGTTGCGGCGCTGTCGTCACCATCGCGATCACCAGGCATACCGTCAGGACCACCGTGGCCACGTCCGCCGCCCATTACAAGTCGAAGATATTGGGTGTCAATTCCCTGCTCCTTCGCCCATGCTTCGAGCTCGGTACGCTTTGCGTCCATCTTGGTCTTCATGTCATCGCGGCTGGCCGATTGGTCCGCAGCGCGGTTTGCTTCACGTTCTTTCGTAAGCTCTGCACGCTTTGCGTTTATGGCGTCAGCCTGCGCCTGTGTCAGCTTACCGTCTTTGACGAGCTGTGTTACTTCGGCTTTGACCTGCGTCTCACGCTGAGCGTCCATCTGTGAGCGCTGTTCGTCGAACACCGCCTGGACCTTTGTCTTGTCTAGGTTAAATTTGCTGGCGATGGCGGTTACCAAACTCGACATCGGGCCTGAGCCCGTCGAGCTGTCGGTAGCTGCGCTCACCGTCGCGATCCCTGCGAGGCCTGTGACCCCGACAGCGGCTGCGATACCAGCGGTTATGAGTTGCTTCTTCACTCGTTGATGCTCCTTTTCTTCTTACG
>CAYMMO010000009.1:0-16497 GCA_964391615.1 uncultured Candidatus Saccharibacteria bacterium | reverse complement strand
TTGTAGCGTTCGAGCCGTTCCGACTGCACATATGGTCCGTAAGGCCCTCCGATATCTGGGCCTTCGTCGTAGGTGATCCCAAGGCTTTTGAGACTGGCCATGAGGTGCTCTGCACTGCCAGCAACCTCTCGCTTTTTGTCGGTATCTTCAAAGCGTAGGACAAAGGTGCCGTCAGTTTGACGTGCAACTAGATATGCAAAAAGTGCCGTGCGTATACCGCCGACATGTAAGAAACCGGTTGGACTTGGAGCAAAGCGAGTACGAACGTTCATAGTGCCCAGTATAACAGAGACGAAGTTACATGCTTCCGGCGATGCGGAGAAGTTGTTCGTTTGAAAGCGGAGCGTTGCCGTCGATGGTGTAGAGAATGCCGCGGTTTACCCAGGCAGCCTTGTTCTTGAACGTGTATATAGTGAGACCTTGTTGCGAGTTGGTGACGTAACTGTTGTCGGCGACTTTCGAAATGAGATTGTCGTAGACTGCAGTTGAGTCCCAAGCGCTTTTTTGCTGAGTTACAGTGTACGCAAGGTCGCTACCGTTTGACTGGAATTTGATGGCGACTTGGCCAGGTACGTACGCGACCGGACCACTGAATCGGTAGCCGTCTGGGTGGTAGTCAGGAAAAGTTGCGGCGACGTCGGCCTGTGACGCAGCGACACGGACTGAGAGGCTTGGCATGTTTAGGTATGTCAGATATCCGCCAAGCACCATGACAGCCAGCGAGGCGGCGGTAAGTGTAGCCATGCGAGGTTTCTTCGAAAAGAAGCGTCGCTTTTGTTTGACTTCCCTTTTGGGAACGTGAACTGGCGCTGCATGCGCTTCTGCGAGGAGCTGCTTCTTTAAGTGAGATGAGCTAAGTTTTGGAGCTACCGGCGCTACCACTGGCTTGGGTGCCAGGGCTTGTTTTTGCGCTACAACTGTCGCGACCTTTGGAGCTACTGTCTTTCGTGGAGCGCTAATGTCGAAAGTCTTGAGTGGTTGCGGATGAGGTGCGAAACGGTGTACTTGAGGGCTTTTTGCTATGTGCCCAGCGACTGGTTTGCGTCGAGCTTCACCGACGTGTGCGCTCGCAGCAGGTTTTTTAAGTATGTCGCGTCGTAGAGTCTCGCTTTTTTGGATACGAGCATGGATGTTCTTGGCATGAGCAGCTTTGTGTGAGGTAGAAGCAACTGGGGCAGCGGAAACTTTAGGTTTTGCAGGGACAACAGCAGACACTGCGGGTGCAGAAGGTGCTGCGACTGGGAGACCTGTCAGCGCGTCGTAGACTTTGCCGTTGATCACGATAGTATTTTTTGTTGACATGTATCTCTTACTCTTGCCCAAAAGGCGTTTAGTGGTGAACCGTTACCACTATGGTACGTAGACAGGGGCAAATATGCAAGACTTTTAGAGGTATTTGCTATACTTGGAACTGCAGATAACGCCAACATATTTAGGCGCCAACCAAAACCTCTATGCAACAACACGCAAAATCATCACGAACACGAAAAACACGCCTCTTCCTCACGTATCTTGCGATGACGCTCGCCGTCGCATCTATTTCAGCTGTATGTATCGCTTTGGTACTTGGCTATCGTTTTGACGTAGAAAAAGGTGACGTCGAACTCGGTGGGCTGGTTCAGCTACGCAGCTTTCCTGAAAAAGCCAACATAACGTTTGACGGAGAAAAACTTTCCTTTACTACTCCAGGTAAGCGCACCGTAGCGGTCGGGAGTCATGCCGTCACTATGAGCCTGAAGGACTACCAGACTTGGCAAAAAACCGTCTCGGTGCAAGCTGGTGAGTTACGTTGGCTCAACTATGCACGTTTGGTCCCAAGCAACATTACGACTAACCCGCTCAAGGATTTTCCTACTATAACAAGTGCCGTTCCTTCACCTGACAAAAAATGGTTTATGCTTCAAGTTGCCGCTGAAAAGCCAGAATTCACCCTTGTAGATCTTCGTGAAAAGACGCCTGTTTTCACGACACTCACCTTGCCCGCAGGCAGCTATACTGCGGTCGAAGGCCAGCCACATACGTTCGCGTTGATTGAATGGGACTTCGGCGCCCGGTACGTGCTGGTGAAGCACACCGTAGGGGCCGTTACTGAATACCTGCGCATCGACCGAACCGATGCGACAAGTGTCGTCAATGTCACTGGTAAGCTCGGTGTCACTGTCCAGGACATTCATTTTTCTGGAACCAGCGGTAACGTTTACTACGCTCTGCAGGACGGTTCTTTGCGTCGTCTCGACAGCGGTGCCGGCACCATCTCCCAACCGATCCAAAAAGGTGTCACGGCGTTCGAGCTCTACAAAGAAGACACGATTGCCTACACGCGAACCGCAGGTACCAACACGATAGTTGGCCTACTATACAACGACAAACTAACGCGGGTGGCTACCTATCCGGCCGACATGCCGGTGCTAGTGGACGTGAGCTCATACTTTAGCGACACCTATGTTGTCGTCATGCGCGGTACAAAGATAGAAACCTTCTTTAGCCCGCAGAGTAAGAGCCAAAGTAAACGTCTGGCAAGTGTTACTACCCCCCAGACAAACTCGTGGGTACGATTTGCAAACAGTGGACGATTTATCGTCGCTGGCAATGGCTCACAGTTCACAACTCATGACTATGAAACGCACGAAACTTACAACGTGAACTTGCCGGGTACTGCAGCAGATCCAACTCGCCCACTGCAGTGGCTCGACGATTTCTACATGGTCTCAACAGCAAACAGTGACATACGCCTCACTGAATTCGACGGTGGTAACCAGCATGTGATTGCCTCTGTACTACCTGGCTCAAGCATGACGCTAAGCGATGACGGTAAGTTCCTATACTCGCTGACAAAAAGTCAGACTGGGAGCATCGTATTCCAGCAGAGTCTCATGACCGTCGGTAACTAGTGGCTGCCGAATAGTCTTTCGAGCAGTGTCGGTGAGTTACCGGTAATTGTCGTAGGTTTTGATTGTGTAGCTGAGCTACTGCTCTTCGTCGTTTGAGCGCGGTACCAGGCGGCGTACATGTGACGAGCGTAGCCATAGGCTTGTCAGTACCTAGTATGAGCTCGCTGACCTGTGTCGGGTCGATGATTTTCTTTTCGGTGACGGTATAGGTGTAGCGCGTGCTGTTGTAATGCAGATAGAACGTGTCGCCCTTGCTCAGCTTGTCGAGTTGTACAAAAACGAACTTGTAGGCACCATCGTCAAATACATCGTTGCTAGAGTGGCCAAGGAGCACTGTGTTGCCCTTTTCACCCGGAAAGCCATCGGCGCCCGGGATAGGATAGTGCACGACACCGCTCTTGAGTTTGCTCTGAACTACTGACTCTTCAAGTGACGGAACATCGTAGACGACAGGAGCGTCGACATTTATTTTCGGTATGACTACTTTTGGCGCGGGTCCAACTTTTGTGTCGGTCGTTGGGTCGAGCACGATGTTCTGCGGGTCGATAGTGCCTGGGCTGACATAGGCCTTTACCTGAGCAATGATCAAGCGGTTATACTGCAGCATGCCAAATACCAAGGCGACCGTTATGGCTGCGACTGCTGGCATGAAGTGGCGTGAACGACGTACTTTTTCTGAACGAGTCTTTACTTCACCTAGTAGTTTGTCGCGTAGTTCGTCTACGGCCTGGTCCTGCGTGATCTCTTCGGGTGCCGCACTTGTGACGGCCGCCTGCTGGGCTGGTGTGGTTGTCTCGGAAGGGTTCACCTCTTTGCTTCGGCGGTGAAGCTGCGCTAGGTAGTAACGTTCGTAGTACTGCTGGTAGTATGATTGCCACGCGGTGTGGTACTGGTTCCAGTCGGTTGCGGGTGCGCTCGAGGCGGCTGCGAGGTCGGTTTGGTCCGAATGAGTTTTCTCGTAGGGGCTTGTGCTCGAAGCAGGAGTTTCGTCGTAAATAGTGTCGATTTGTCGACGCATAAGTTGGGCAGCGGCGTCTCGGTCGTTACTCAGGATCGGTTGTGAGCGGGACGGTACATTCACCTGCGAACGCTGGTTGTCGGTATTTTGTGGCTGCATAGGTGTTTCTATTGTACAATTGAAACGTTCTAGACCAAAGTAATCCTCTGTTGTGGTCGGGCAAATTTAAAATTTATTTCTGATGGGCTGGTGGCGGAATTGGTAGACGCGCTAGACTCAAAATCTGGTGTCCATTTGGACGTGGGGGTTCAAGTCCCCCCTGGCCCACCAAAAGTAAATTTTTTTAGACAAACAAAAAGCCGCTCGATGAGCGGTCTTTTGTTTGAAAGGCGAAAGTTGAAAGTTTTGATACGCAAGTGGCCCGAGGTGCCGGGAGAGAGGCTGGCCGCACTCTCCCCCGGCTTACTGCTCGGAAGTGTCATCTCGTGTTGGTCACGGGCCCTGAGGAGGCCGGCGACCGGGTACATCGATCATGTCTCCGTGGTGGGGACGACGTCGGTTACCTCAGCCGCGACGACGTCCCCAAATTGCCGAGTTTCATAGATCAGTGCTCCTTCAGACCGGGACCCAGGATGGCCCGGTGGGGTGAACCGGATCGGATCGGATCAGGCGACGGAGCCCGTGCTGCCGGCCGTGGCGGCGGGGGTCGTGGTGTCGCAGGTGCCCGCGTCGGGGCCGCGGAGGCGGGAGCTGGTCAGGCCGCTGAAGGTGGAGGTGGTCTCGGCGATGGTCGGGGGGCTGGTGTCGCAGAAGACGCGCATGTGTGCTCCTGGTTGGGTTGGGAACCGGCTCGAAGACGGACGTCCACGAGAAGCTAGCTAGCTTATTTGTAGACTCACTTGCGTATCAAGGTGCTACGCGTAGGTGAGCAGACTCAAACCTAGTTAGCTTGGGTAGAAGTCTACCCACACTTTGGCGGCTTGTCAAGAAAAAAGACTAGCGGTGAGGGCTTCGAAGGGTTTGCCTGGAGACCATAGGAGGTAGGCTGAGGCTCGGGTGGCGACGGTTCCCCGCCAGATGAGCATGGGCTCTTCCCATGGGGTGGTACTCACTTGTCCGTCATGAGCGACTAGTAGTTGGTTGTTGTGAAACGTCACGATGGTACTTGGATAGGTGATGGTGAACTTGTGCAGCGCTTCGACGAGCTGGGTCAGCTGCATAGAGAAGCTTAATATCTTTGGGTAGTAGACGGCCTGAAACAGCTTCTGGAGCTGTGCAAATGACAGCACAAGTGTGGTTTGTGGTCGGTCGACGAGTACTTTCGCCGCAGGCCGAAGCAGGTCGGCGGCATCACGTGTTACTACTAGATGTCCGGGGAGTGTCAGCAGGCGCTCAAACAATACGGCAGTCTCGCTGTTTTTGCCGGTATCGCCTATGAGTAGTCGCACATCAGCCCAGTGGTTGACCGCTTCGAGTTCATCGAGACCCTCTTTGCTAAAGCCGCCTGAAGGATTAGTTGGCAAAAAAACGACATCTGTCACAGCAACAGGAACTGAGCTTTTAAGGGCGTCAGGCAGTACCGCCCGCACCTGCCCCGCTCCCATGTCGAGCGCAGTTTGGTAGCTTTCGGCTACGGCCACAAAACCGAGTTTGTTACCACCTATGACGGCTAACTTGCCGGCCTTTGTGCGTTGTTCGGGCTTAGCCCACTCAATGTCTGGAAAGAGTGGACCGGTAGATACCTGTTTTTGCCAATAGTCCTGCATAATTTAGTCCTCCTCTGGGTAGCTGGCTTCAACTGCCGCGACAAATACTGCCTGTTCTGCAAGTTGTAGCATGCGTATATGTCTTGCTGCAGCCTCTGGCGGCAGGTGCTCGATATTTGCCTTGCGCAGTTGTTCGCGCACTAGGGCCAGAGTCATCACTCGCGTTCTGTCGGAAATCAGTGAACCAGGAACTGCGAGACCGTTGCCTGGCTGTCCCTCCCCTGATTCGACGTGGAGTGAACCCATAGCGGTTTAGGCGTCAACTTCTATGCTAACTGGACAATGGTCAGAGCCCATGACGTCAGCGTGGATTTGGGCAGCGGTCACATGGGGCGCAACTTTACTGCTCGCAAGCCAGTAATCAATACGCCATCCGACATTGCGTGCACGAGCCCCGCCCCAGGCGGTCCACCAGGTGTAGGCGTCTTTCATGTCTGGGTAAAATAGTCGAAATGTATCGCTATAGCCCGCCTGGATGAGTCGGTCAAATCCTGCTCGTTCTTGAGCAGTAAATCCAGCGTTTTTCACGTTGTCTTTTGGCCGAGCTAGGTCGATCTCCTTGTGGGCTGCGTTGAAGTCGCCACATACGAGGACAGGTTTCTTTTTCTCGAGTTGTTGCAGGTACTCGCGAAATGCGTTGTCCCAGTGAGTTTCTCGGTAATCTAGTCGGGTAAGGTCACGTTTACTGTTTGGCGTATATACAGTGACGACGTAGAAGTTTTCAAACTCAAGTGCCGTGACTCGTCCTTCGTCGTTACCGTTGCCGTAGTTGTCGGCTAGTTCATATTTGCTCGCGATGTCATCCGGAATGTTGTAGGCAACGTTGACTGGTTCGGTTTTGCTAAAAATTGCCGTGCCAGCATAGCCTTTGCGCGTGGCGCTGTTAAAAAACTCGTGGTACTGCGGCATGTCGAGTTCGACCTGGTCGCGGTTGGCCTTGGTTTCTTGCAAACACAGGATATCCGGATCGTGTTTGGCGATGAATTTTTGAAATTCCCCTTTGTTCAAAACGGCCCGGATGCCGTTGACGTTCCAGCTGTATAGTTTCATGTTTTTAGTATAGCGCCGATTGACTATTTTGCCTGAATGTTGTATGGTGAATCAGTCCGAAATGAACGACCCTGGAGGGAAACAGTTGAGTACGTCCTCGGAGTTACCGATCATCGCTTGGCTGACGGCACTGTGGTGCGATAACAAGCCGAGCGAGGCTCGCGCGGAGGCCTACCGGTCTCTGAATGCCACCGCTCGTCTGCGAGACCACGTGACAGTTATCGATCGCGGCGGCGCTTCGCACCACTTCGGTGCAGGTACCGAAGTCACGGTCTACGGCGACCCGTCGAGCAAGAAGGGAGTGACCACAGCCGCGACAGTGCGAACGTCAGGGCGCGTGCTCAACGTGTTGACGAGCGGAGCGGTCAAGGACGTGACGCCCCCGCGTTCACCCAACGCACCGCCGCCTCGCGAGTACGACAGCACGTCGTGGTTCGTCGTCGCCACCAAGTAGCGGACAGCCGTCCCCGCCTGCGCCCCTCGTGGTCAGGTCGGGGGCGGCAACCCCAAGTTACGGTTTAGCTTCTATGACGCGCGTCACGCTCAGTGTCGCGTTTTTTGATTGCCTGGCGTTTGTCGTAATGTTTCTTACCTTTGCCTAACGCTATGACGATTTTTATGTGACGACCTGTGGTCAGAAGTTTCGTCGGGACTATGGTCATGCCCTGTTTTTTGCCCTCGACGAGTGCGTCGATTTGTTTGCGTTTGGCAAGAAGTTTGCGTGGCTCGGTGTCGACGGTTCGGCTGCCACTAGTGCCTTTTTCATTCAGCTTCAGGCTAAAGCTTGAGTTGTGTAGCCACAGCTCACCGTCACGAACTTGCACGTAGGCTCCTTTGAGTTGTACATGGCCATCGCGGGCAGCTCGAACCTCACGGCCAGTTAGGACGAGGCCGGTGACTAAGTCTTCACCGAGTTCATAGTCGAACCTGGCACGACGGTTTACGATGCTGGGCGCTTTTGGCGCTGGCTTTTTCATACTCTCACTATACCAGAGGTAGAGCTCTGTAGATATCGATGTGTTTTCAAGGTGTTTATGCTACGCTGGTAGCAGATATGTTTGAGGCAAAGCACGACGAGGAGTTGGACGCGATTATCCCTGGTGTAGTCGCGGCGTATAAAAGTCTCAAGACTAAAAATGGCATGGGTATTTACACCAGCAATGGTGCGTTTTATAACCATACCTTTTTTGGTCGTGATTCCGCGATGGCTGCCAAGTTTGTGGCCGACTTTGACCACACGGTAGCCCACGACACCATCATCGCGCTTGCCGCGCTTCAAGGGACGAGGCATAACGAGGTTACTCAGGAAGATGTCGGGCGCATCCATCATGAGTATCGCGACATGAGTATGTGGGAGGGTGATGGGTTTGAGCGTTTCGCACTAAACTTCTTTCTCAAACGCTGGGGTGGCTCAGAAAAGCTACTGCATACCTACTACGCTTTGGACACAACATCGCTCTATATACGGCTCGTCAACAAATATGCTGTTCACGTCGACAAGGCAATCTTGGAGCGAACAGTTCGGCTGCAGTCAGAGGAGGCCATAACGATAACCGAGTCTCTTGCTCGTGCGGCGAACTGGATTGTGTCACAAGTGGACGATCGTGGTCACTTGGTTTCACGACGTCCAAATGGTTGGTCGCTGCCCTTTCAGACATTTCAGGACAGCTCAACGGCATTTCCACGTTCCGATGGTAGTTTGGCAAACTTTCGCAGAGGCATTTCCTACACCGAGGCACAGGCATTTGGCGTAGATGCGCTCGAAGACGTTACTCGGCTCCTCGAGGAGCATCCTGACCGTCATGAATGGCAAGAGGCCGCCCATCGTATGCGCGAGGCGCTCCTTACGGACTTCTGGGACGAGCAAGCTGGCTTCTTTGGAAGTGCGTATGACGTAAAGGGTTTGGTTGACTTGCCGACCATCACTTCCGGGTGGACGCTCAACACGAGTTTTTGGGAAGAGCTACCGAAAGAGCAAAAAGCTCAGACTATCTCGAGCATAGTGAAGCGATTGTTTTCCGATGACTTCTTGACCCCTGTTGGGCTTCGGACGCGAGCACTTGGGACGCCTCAGCCGCTTCAAGGTGTCGTTGAAT
Organism: uncultured Candidatus Saccharibacteria bacterium; assembly: GCA_964391615.1. Classification (GTDB taxonomy): domain Bacteria; phylum Patescibacteriota; class Saccharimonadia; order Saccharimonadales; family Saccharimonadaceae; genus CAYLGT01. The sequence continues at coordinate 7,736 of CAYMMO010000009.1, read as the reverse complement.
ATCATGGGCGCCTGACGGTGTGGCCGATGTTTACGTTTATGGTCATCGAGGGACTCCGCCGACACAACCTGCACCGTTTGGCTGAGCAGCTTGAAAACCGCCTGATCAATGGTCTCAACGCGAGTGGAAATTTCGAGGAATTTTTCGTGCTAGATCATGACGGTTCGATGCTACGAAGTGTGCCGGGTAAAAAAGCCGCCCGCACCGTGAGTGCTCAGATGTTGCCAGAAAAAAACATCGCGTTTACCGTCATTCCTTCTATGGTGCTCGCTGAGCGTTCCGACAATCCGAAGCGCTCTTGGCCGAAGCCAAATGACTGGCAAAAGCAGCTCGAGGATGAGGTGCTGGAGGGCCTGACTCATGTCGATCGTCTTCCTCCAGAGCAAGCCAGCTCTGCCCTTCCTGCTGTTGTGCCGACGAAGTTCAACAGGCTGTCGGGCAATACTCGAAGTAGTTGGTATTTTTACCGTCAGTGGAGGCGCATGTGATTCGGGTAACGCAGGTTTCGGAAAGCACCTTTACCGTCAAGGGCCATGGGGTCCACACCGCATTTATCGAAACTGTTAACGCACTCAAAAAACGACCTGGAGTCGAGGTCAAGGTAAATTCGTTTGGTAGCACCGACATCACCCACGTCCACACCATAGGGCTGTATTCACTTTCGTTTTTGTTGTTCAACTCTGGACGCAAGGTTGTTTCGGCACACATAGTGCCTGACTCACTCATAGGGAGTCTCATAGGTGCTAAGTTTTGGTTGCCGCTGGCTCGGGTGTACTTGCGCTGGTTTTATAACCGTGCCCACATGGTTCTGGCGGTTTCAGACTCCACGAAGCGTGAGCTCCAAGCTATGGGCGTCAAACGACCCATAAAGATTCTCTACAACATGGTCGACACTGACAACTATGCAACTTCGCCACAAGAGCGGGCTCGAATGCGTAAGAAATTAAAAATCGCTGACACCGCGTGGGTGGTCGTAGGCAACGGTCAGGTTCAGCCACGCAAGCGGGTCGACAGCTTCCTGGCTGCGGCCCGTGCCTGCCCGGACATGCAGTTCATATGGGTGGGTGGCATGCCGTTTGGCAAGCTGGCTGCCGAGAACAGTGCTATGAAACAGATGTTTGTTGATGCGCCAAGCAACGTTCACCTTACTGGTGTCATAGAACTTGAGGCGGTTCGACAGTACTATGCAGCTGCAGATGTGTTTTGGCTGCCATCGTCACAAGAAACATTTGGACTGGTCGTGGTTGAGGCCGCAGCCAGTGGGCTCCCTGTCATGCTGCGAGACATACCTGACTACAAAGAGACCTTCGGTGACTGTGCGCTCATGGAAACGGACGAGACATTTGTTACGACGTTAAAGCGCCTACGTGACGACAAAACGTATTATGAACACGCGGCCAAGCGTTCGGCCAACATCGCCAAGAAGTATGGCTCTGAACGTGGCGTTGAGCGCTTGCTCGAGCTATATGGTAGAGCTATTGCCTCGCGCCAGTCGTAGGCGCGACAAATGATTAGTCGAGTGCTTTTTCAAACGTGTCTTTGACAGTGTCCCAGATGGTTGGGTCGCCGTGGACTTTGCGCCAGTACCACCACTCACCACCCCAGGTATAGATTTCTTTGGCACCAATTTCGCGGGCAAACAGTACGTTGTTCTCGATCTGCCAGGTACTCATAGAGATGTCTTGGTCGGCTGTGGTCATTTCTTTGGTATCGACAGGCCCCCATGGTTCGAGTTGTAGCTCGTGTATGTAGATGTCACGTCCAGTGTAGGCTTTTATGACGGCCGCACGTGCTCGGTGGTACCAGATAGGCGTTGGGTACGTTAAGTAGCCGCGGTAGGGCCAGGTTTTTTCACTCCACACGACGCGGTAGACCGAGTAGCCATATTTGTCTGGCACAGGTGTGAAAAAGGGTAGCCCGTGTTGGTCGCTCAGACTCATCCAAATAGGTTTAGCTGAAAGCTTGTCGACTATAGCGTACTCTTCGTGGAGTCTCTCGCGGTCTGGCTTACCGCAAGTGCCGAACCACTCATTGACCCCTTCGTTTTCTAGTTGCCAGTTGATGACGGTAGGATTGTTTTCATATCTTTTCACGACAGTTTCTATGTAGCGGTACATAGCTTGTTTCCAAGCACCGCCGGTCAGTTTCTCTGCCCAGGTAGGTTGGTGACACTCGGGCCAACGTGGTTGACGCAGTCCGAGGGCGAGACTGACCGTAGCACCGCGCTTGCCTGCTTCCTCGATCTGCCAGTCGAGTGTCGAGAAGTCGTACTGGCCGCGGACGGGTTCATGTACATCCCAGTAACTCATGAGACGAAATGCACTTATATGCATGTCATCTAGGAGCGCGGTGAAGTTAGCTTTCCAGTCGAGTCCTAGCTCTGTCGAGCGTTTTTCGGAAAAGCTGACACCGATGACCGGGTCTTTCACGGGCGGAAAGACCACCGGGTTCCACCAAGGCGCGCTGTACATGAGGCCAATGAGTACAAAAAACACTACTAAAACCCAGTGCCACCAGCGGCGTGGGCGAACATGTGACCAGGCTTTTTTGAGTTTATCCATAAGCGTTATTTCCCACTCACTATACCGGAAATACCCCTGTTTTGCTATACTGTCTGTAAGCAATGAAAATCGGATTATTTACCGACACCTACCGGCCGTCGATCAATGGCATCGTGTACGTGGTTGAATCAACAAAAAAACACTTGGAAGATATGGGCCATGAGGTCTTTATCTTTTGCCCTGCCCGCTCCATGCGCCCAAGCCGGACAGCACTTGAGCTCGACGAAGACGAACACATAGTACGATTTCCTAGTTTCAAAGGCGCATTTTATGATGACTACGACACGAGTCTGTTTTTCCCGCCCCGTGTGATGCGCCAGATCCGCGACCTTGAGCTGGACGTCATCCATTTCTTTACGCCAGGCCAAGTGGGCCTCATGGGGGTCTATACGGCGTTCAAGACCAAGACTCCGCTTGTCGCACAACATTGTACGGACCTGCGCGAGTACGTTGAGCACTATCGTGACGGGCTGCTGCTGCCGGGGCTTCTGGCACTGATTGCTCTACTGCCACTTGTCGTCAAAGTTGACGGCAAAGACATTCGTGAAATTATGAAGATCTACAAACCACGTCGTGGACGCGTCGAATGGAACATAGAAATCGTCGAACGTATGGTGACGCTTATTTACAGCAAATGCGATGCAGTTATTGCACTGAGTCGCAAGTCAAAACACCAGCTCGAGAGTTGGCAAAAAACTGACAATTATCGCTACGAAGTGTCGTTGAAGCCAGACGGTGTGACACCTATCCCCACCTCGACGAAGCTTGAACGCGAAGCGTTTCGTGCAAGATACGACATTGCACCCGATGACGAACTTCTGACCTTTGTCGGGCGCCTTGGCTCAGAGAAAAACCTGACACTCCTCATACCGGTCATCGAAAAAGTTGTCGTCAAACACCCGCGTGCTCGCCTACTGTTTGTGGGCGATTTTGAATTTCGTGAGACACTCGAACAGTTAGCCGCAGAGTCTGCAACGCCCAATCGCATAACGTTCACAGGTGCTTTGCCGCGAGAAACTCTTGGTGCTGTGTTCGAAAGTAGTACCGTGTTCGTCTTCCCGTCACTTACTGACACACAGGCGTGGGTGCTCCACGAGGCGGCGCATGCGGGACTCCCTGTAGTTATGATCGACCCCAATCTTTCGGAAGTGGTGTTTGACGGTGACAATGGCTATATAGTTCATAACAACCCCACCGACTTTGCGGACGCGGTGGACAAGCTTCTTGGTGACGCAAAATTACGTGCAGCTTTCGGCAAGCGTAGCCGAGAACTCGCAGGACAGTTCACTGAAGCTGGCCAGGTCCAGAAACTCGAAAAACTCTACGAAACCGCTATCGCTCGGTACGAGACGAAACAGTTCGAAGACTAGCTACTCTCGTAGGGATTTTTCAGGGAAATTTTGTGTTTTTCACCGAGAGTAATTGAATTCCAGTTTGCAGATTTAGTCCTGTGCTGGGGCAGACTTTGCAATCGCGTTCTTTTTTGCGCCCTGGTTTGCGGTGGGCACATCTCGTAGTGAGCGGCACGTTTCTGGACCGCGCTTGTAGGATGCACGAGGCGGCGCTGAACGACTTTTGCGCCGAGGGAGCCCTCGTCGAGGGAGCTCCACTGCAGGTCAAATTCGATCGCCTTTTCGGGGTCCTCGATACGTTCCATGAGCATGAGTTTACTTGCCCATTCGATTTTTCCGAGGAGTACACGCAGGCTCAGTCGGTTGAGTTCCTTGATTTTGCCAAGTTCGCCGCATAGGCTCAGCCACTCGTGGATCGCGTAGCGCTCATCTCGTGGGAGGCGCATGCCATCTTGGTGCATGAGTGCAAGGGCAGCTCGCGCAAACCGCAGCTGGAGGCCCACTGCACTTATAGACTCCCCATTGTCGAGCACTAGCTCGTCATTGTTGAGGCGAGCCGGGTTGTCGACAACTTCGAGCGCCTTAATTGAGTCTGCAAGGGTATAATTTTCGGCATTACCAGGATGAATGAGTCCGTGTTCAATAGTTCGGAGCGCTAGTGAAGTGATGGCGAGGGTTATAAAATCTGCGTAAGGAAGCATGTGAGGGTCGGCATGGCGTGTCTCCAGCACAGTGAACCTACCAAATCGGCGATCAGACTGCGTAGATATGCCTCCGAGGGGCTTGCTGCCTTCCGTCGTTCGTCTATCACCGTAGCCTAAAACTACGTCTTGCCCGATGCCTACAGCTTTTTGAGTGGTCAAGAAAGAGCCGCCCGTAGCAAATCCGGCGCCAGTTATGACACCCCTCGATACCAAAAATGCCGACATCACTCCTCTGAACATTCGTCCTGCATCATAGCCGTTCATAGGGTCGATGATCATAAAATTCTCGTGTCGACCTTTTGTGTGGGTCTCCCCGTACATTGGGTCTATTGTCGCTGATCTTCTCGCAACGGGCGCCCTGTCTTTGTCGCGCTGGATAGACTGCATGATATTGACGCCTGCCCAATCACTCGCGGTCGCATCTAAAGGCCCAGCTGCTTCAGCGGAAGCATACTCGATGTGTTTCCCTAAATCAGGATAAATTTTGGCGCCATTACTATAAAAATATCCTCCAAATGGATCCAGTCCCTCTTTAACGAGTCTTGCGGTGTACTCTAAACTCATGGCCTCAGGCACTGTGTACTCGGTTTCTGTTCCTATGATCCGAGGTGGTGGTTTCGGTCCGAGGTATGCGTCTAAGACTTCTTGTGGCGTATGCATGTGACTATAGTCTCTCGAGCCGCACCCCAGTGCAAGCATGAGCAAAAAGAAAAATACTGTTCCCACAAAGCTCAAATGGTTTGAGCGTTCTGGGAACAGGAGACCAAGGAGGTTCCTGCCCTGATTCGGTGGTCGGCGGTTGCTACCACTACCACGCCGAGCTCATGTACCTCTCGTTGACGAGCGGCTGGTGCCGGCGCTGGAAGCGTCGCACCGAGATCGACATGCCGATCATGAGGATGGTGATCTGAACGAGAGTCATGATCACCACAGCGACGAGGGACTTGCCGCCGGAGACGTAGATGTTGCTCGCGTTCACGATGGAGATGCATGCGATGACGTCGAACTTCAGGCCCTTGTCGGTCCAGGCGTGATACGCCTTGCCGTTCGCGCTTCTCGGTGCACCGTCTCGCTCGATGAAGAACTGGGCGCTCTTCTCGGCTTCACGGGACAGTGCCCAGATGAATGCCGCTGATACGAAGGCACCGATGAGGATGCTTCCCAGTACGTACATGTGGCTCCTTGGTCTCAGTGCCGCCGGGTGGCAGCATGTGAATGTGGAGATAACGCCGTGAATCGGCGCTATCCTACATTTAGTATTATACCAAAAATATAGCTAGAAGTCAATGCCCTGGTTGGCGATGAAGCCATCGTCGAAATGGTGTTTGAGCTTTGTCATGTCGGTGGAGATGTCGACCTTTGAGAGTAGGTTTTTGGGAAAATTTCGTCCAGTTAGGCAAAGGCTGGTTTTTTCATGGCGCGTGCCAAGCAGTGTTTCTAAAGACCCTTCGGGAAGCAGCCCATCATGGGCGGCGTTGTTGATCTCGTCACAGATGACGAGGTCGTAGTCGCCAGAGCTGGCGCATTTTAGAGCAAATTCATATGTTTTTTGGGCGTAAGCTTTGTGCTCATCGTCCGAGGTGTTAGCACTCATCTCACCCGCTTCGTAAAACCCCAGCCCACCTTTGTAGAAGTCGAAACGCTTTTCATACAGCGGCATGATCTCGCGGATGAACTGATGCTCGGCTACGTCCCAAAGTTTGATGAACTGCACGAACGCAACTCGTTTGCCTGCACCGAGTGCACGCACCAAAAGACCGAGGCTAGCGCTAGTCTTGCCCTTTCCCTCGCCGGTGTACACCAGGACAACAGAGTTTTTATGTTTCATCCTATACATATGTTACATCGTGGACAGGAAACAGCCCACCATCTTCCTCGGGCGGAGATAGCCGGTCGTATGGCAAGAGCTTGCCGTGTAGATACCAGTGCTTTGCTGGATAAAGTGCGGTACAGGTGTTGCGTAGTACGCACGAGCCGCAGCTCCTGATCCAACGGGCTGTTTGCGTACGGTCAAACGTTATAGCTTCTTGAACGAGTACTGTCCTACGACCGTCTCTGTTATCGCGTCCATTAGGTTCGTTCATGTGGTTTCCCACGGCATTACCACACATCGCCGTTCCAAATGCCCAAAGCGCGTCGCATAGTGCCAGCTGGCTGACGCCGTGGGAATGCGAGTAGTCCTCATACATCCTACGCAGCGTGTCAAACGTTTGCTGTGAAACAATGTTGCCGTTTTCTGGTTGGTTTTCGAAGGTCACGATACCGTTTGAGGCACTTACCCGTGTTACGTGCAGGTCAACAGGCAGAGGGTGATGATGATATTCGACGAGACCAGCGCTCATGAGCCAGTACGTAAGCATGCTCGTCATCTTTTCTTGAAAGCCCAAGAAACCCTTTAGCCCGCGTCGCATGATGCGCTGTTTCAACACGTCGTAGTCAGTGGTGTCTTCAAATAGCTTACGAGGGTCAGCGTCGCAATAATCAATCAGGCGCTGCGAATTCTTTTGCCATATCATAGCGTTGACTTTGCTACCGCTACCGAGCCCGAAATCACGGAGTCGTTGTTCTATCTCCGCTTCAGTAAGCATGCGTGACAAGTGAGGGTCAAACATGTCCGGGTGGCTGTCGTAGAGTTTCGACAACCCGCGGATTGCAGTAACAGAACCTATTTGACCGCGCATAAAGTAGCAGCTGATGAACCAATAAAGCGCTTCGTCCACCCCGCCTCTTTCGAGTGTTTCTGGCATGTTACTTTCAACCTGAGGTAGTTCGGTGCGCGATGAGTTGAATGGGTAGGTACTCCGCTGCATTGCACCCATCAACGTATCTATGACTTCATCGCGGCGATCAAAATGCGGGATTACCCGCAGGCCCTCCCCTTCAAGTGCCACTCGAAGTTTCTCGCCACTCTGACCAGCCAGTTCGTATAGTGTGCGCTGTGCCAAGTACTCCGTTTGGTAGGATGGCTTGCCGTTTTCATCGAGGATTGCATCTGGGTTTGTTTCCAGGGCCATTTGCTTGGCCAAAAGTACGCCCTTTGTAGTTGGCTCGGCGAGCTGGGCAGTTTCACTGAGTGTTTGAAGCCACATATGTGCCCAGTGAGCAGCCTGATCAAAATA
>CAYMMO010000008.1:6598-16588 GCA_964391615.1 uncultured Candidatus Saccharibacteria bacterium | reverse complement strand
CGACACCGTGGAAGGCGCTCGACTGATGGATCTCGAAGGCAACATTTCTGGGAGCGAAGTTACGTTCCCGGTGACGCTGGAGCCGACTCCGTTCGCGCCCGGCAAGACCTTCGTGCTCACGCGGGCGCTGTTCTCCAACGGTGACGACTGGGAGTACGACGCTTCCACCGTCACCTGTGGCGGTGATCCGCTCGACTCCGACGGCGACGGTACTCCGGATGAGCTGGACGCCTGCCCCAACGTGGCCTCGCCGCGTCAGGGTGGATGTCCCGCGACTCCGGTCAACCCCGTGCTGACCGTGACGAGCATCTTGCCGTCCCATTGGGACGAGGTCGACCAGGTCGACCAGGCTGATGGTTCCATCAGCTTCACGGTGACTAACACGGTCGACGAGACGGCCGCCAATGCTAGCTACACCTTCACGAAGGACGGCACTTCGGTGCTTTCTGCCGTGGGTCCGCTGGCGGACGGTCAGGTCGGCTCCGAGCAGATGCTGGACAACCTGTCGGTCGGCACGTACTCTCTGTGCGCCATCGGTGACGATGGGACGCAGGGGTGTCAGTCGGTGCAGGTGCCTCAGAGCTCCGACACCGCCGCTCACGGCTCGACCAGCGTCATCAAGACGGCGCAGGGCATGACGGTCACGGTCACCAACGACGGTCGACGGACGGCGCGGTTCCACTTGTGGAGCCACAACGCCGGCGGCCTCGTCGAGCTTCCGTACATGGACCTTGCCGTCGGTGAGTCCATGTCACTGTCGCTCGGCCGCGTGTTCGATGCCAAGATCGAGGCCTATATCGAGCCGGTTCCCGGCTTCGGTATGACCAAGATCGCGACCTACGTGTGGCGGCCCCCCGCTGGAGCCACGCCGCTCAAGGGCGGAACGAAGGTCGTGAAGTGGGGAAAGGTGACCAACCGTCACCCCAAGCCTCGCATCACCGTCAAGACGTCGGCGCAGCATGCCCGCATCGGTTACCAGTGGTCCCGTGGGTCCACAGTGGACTGGTCCAAGGTCTACGGCCCCGGCCGTCACGTGATTCGGACGGACGCCATCGTGCCTCGGCACGGTTCGCGCCCCTTCCGCGTGTGGGTGGTCTACTACGACACCCAGGACTTCAGGACCGAGCCCGCCCCCGTCGGGGGTTGGCACGTCTACAAGCGGTAACCCCGACTTCACCTGGGAGGTGAAACTGCCCCCGGCGCGCGTAAGCGTGCCGGGGGTTCTCCTTTTTTGGAGAAAAATGACAAGTTGCTCATGCTTTTGTTATGATGTCATATAGATATGAACAAGAGGATGACTAAGTTGCCATACGTACGTCTAATGATGGTTGTCATTGTGGCCGTAGTTCTCCTTGGGGTGGGCTACTTGGCATGGATGAAGTTCTATCCCGGTGCTCAAGAATATAAGTATGATACTTCTGCGCCAGCCTACCAGACCCTTCTTAAACTCCAGCGGCAGAAAGTACCTTCGGAATATGCGGCAAAAATTGAGTATTATGCTAGCTTGAGCTCAGCATATGAAACACTCGGCAACGTCAAAGAAGCGCTGAAGACGCTTCAGGTAGCAGATAAGCTCGTGAAAGACCGGTCTATAGAGAGTGGTATGTCGCTCAATGTGGCGCTTGCGAGGCTTTCGCAGAAAAATGGCGACAAAGACAAGGCGCGACAGTACTACCAAAAAGAAATTGACAGGATAAAGAATGACCCACATGCGTCCGAGAACCAAGATGTCATCAAGGCTATAGAGGAAATGAAGGCAAAAGTATGAGAAGCGTTAGAAGATCGTTACTACTCTTTATCGTACTCGCCATAAGCGCGGTCATAGTAGCCCCTTCACAGGTCCTAGCGAACCCGAACATCGGTCTTGACCCCGACGACTACGGCCCTGGAACTAATATGATCGCTTATGTGGTGTCAAAGGATGGCTACACAGACATTACTGCGACCCACTTAAAGATTTACTCGACTTATGACAATATATCGGTGTTTATTGACAGTGCTGATTTTTGTCCCGATGCAAACACTGTTCACAAGGTGAAGGACTTTATGTACGGTGGTGGCACAGCGATGGCAGCGGGGACAAATGCGACGAGCTTTAAGTTGACCAACGGCTATGCATCGAGTAACGCATCATACAGTAGCATTACTGGTAACGGCAAGAAAAGGCCGGCTGCATTTTGTAATACCGGTGACACTGACCCGGCATGGCCCGGACCTGGAGACCCAGTGGGTTCAACAAGCTTTTCACAAACTACCGTTAAGCTAAATATGACCGGTGGGGCGACTGTTGCCGGACTACCAAATATCTATAAATATGACCTCGATGCTAGTTGGCTCAATGCAGGATGTAGCGCTAACTGTGGCCAGAACTCTTTCCGTGTAAAGGTGTATGGTCGGTCGGGTGGTGTCTTCCAGGATGGTACAACTGCAGGCAAGCCAAATACATGGGTTTCACAGGACCCGGCTGGAAATGCAACCGAGTTCGGAGTAAACCCGGGTCTCCACCCGGACGGGAACTTCTATAACCTAAATATTTATTTTGGTCCGGACTGCTCCTATACTTCCGCTAGCTCGAGTGAAAAGATTACGATTTATGATGACGATAACTTCAACGCGAATGGGACTCAGCCAACCTCGGATCCCTTTGAAGTGTTCGTACAAAGAACGCCGCGTGCGAACCCTGATTGGCCAAATGCCGCAACTGTGAACTTGAACCCAACATCGCCAGCGGGACTGGATAGAAACAACAAACTAGCAGATGACTGGTGGCGAGTAGGAACGGCAGGGAGTAAGCATGACATCAACTTGAACTTTACTGTTGATGCAGACTTTCTCTACAGATTTAGGGTTAGGAAGCTGTACTACAACAACACCTTGCAGTTCCAGATGCCGTTTGCCTCAATTTATGGTGATCCAAGTATTCAATGTCCGGTCAACGTGAGTCCTAACCTTGGCGTTAGCCCGACTGGCGTAAGTGCAGGAACGACGGTTACAGCAGATTTTGCGATCGACAAGACTTCCAACACGTATTACAAGGGTAAGGTTGAATATCAGCGTGTCTTTTGGTACAACATGGGTTCTCAAGGAGCCCCCACTGATGCAAATCCGTATAACCCAGGTGAGGGCGATACGCTCGTACCTGCCTTGGCGCAGAACAACACGGGTTGGTATGGTCCAACTACAGTCTCTACTCCGTCTCCGCCGCTGTACTCTATAGGTACCTGGAATACGACTGCACCAGCGGGCTATACCAGTGTGTGCGCAGCGCTTAAGATACGCGCTGCAGCGGGCGAGAGTCAGGTTAACATAAATAATCCTGATTGGCTCATACGCTGTACGTCGCTGTCAAAGACGCCGAGCTTACAGGTAAGCAGCGGTGATTTGCGGGTAGGTGGCTCATTTGGTACAGGGACTTGTACGACTACTATGGGCGGCGCTGGTGTAGTGTACAACAAGTTCAATATAGTAGGCCATACGTATACGTACAAAGCTCAGACCATAGACACAAAGTCTCAATATGCCGCGCTTGGGCCGGGATATATAAAGGCTTTCGGTACAAATAATGTTGCGAGTGACGTTCTGAAATTTGCCAGCAATGCGGGAAGTGGTTTAACTGGTGACGGTTTGTTTTACGGCGGAGGATTAGCGGCTAGCACGACAATACCTACACACTGTATAACAGATGTTTTTACAGGACGTTACACGCCGACGGTGACGTATAACTTTACCGGCGCAGGGCAAACGTACACAATTCCCGCGCAAACACTTATTGCGGGTCAGAGCGTGGTTTATCGAGTAACTAACACTAGTAACTATACGGGTACGAGCGTGAAGCTTTCTGGTGATATAAAGTACAACATAGCTGCTGGCACTGCGCCAGTGAACCTGCCTCAGTTTGTACTTCTTGTGCAGGGAAGTGCTACGAATGCGACAACTCTAAGTGCCGATCCAGCCGTGAAACGTCTCGATGGTATCTATGCACTTTCAGGCGCTATGGGTAATCATTTCTATACGTGTACAGGGCTTACAGGCACTGAAAACATTAGCACAAGCACGTGTGCGAATCAGCTTCACGTCAATGGCGCTGTGCTTTTAAGTGGTGGGGTTAAGCCCTATCGAACCTATGGCCATGACTCCAACGTCGACGCAACGCCCGCAGAAGAGTTCAAGCTTCGTCCCGATATACTGCTTCGCGACTATTTCGGCGATGGCGGTGGTCCGCTGACACTGCGAATTGTTGATCAACAAGAAACATCTCCACGCTACTGATGCAAAAGAGGTTGCCTAAACTGTTTATGCTTATGTATAATGAGTAGTAGTATGAATCTATTTTCTTCGGTGGGCGAGTATTTTGCGTTAGACATAGGAACGACAGCAGTTCGAGTTGTTCAGCTTGGTGGCTCAAATGGCTCATGGTCACTAATGAAGTTTGGCTCTGCGCCAGTCGACATCAGGATCAGCGCCTCTGACGCACCTGGCGATCAGCAAAAACTTGGAGAAGTGATTATGACGGTTGTTGGCCAAAGTGGTATACGCGCCAAGAATGTCGTGCTTGGTATCCCGTCCGACAAGACATTTTCTACCGTCATAGAATTACCCGAAATGCCTAGTGGTGAGCTTGCAACAACCATCAAGTACCAGGCGGAGCAGTATATACCGATGAGCCTCGACGAAGCAAAGATAGACTGGGCACTGTTAGGAAAATCCGTCAACGATGCCACCAAAAATGAAATTCTCCTGGCAAGTGTTAATAGTTCGTTTAGTGAATCCCGGCTTGATCTTGTAGAAGGTCTCGGGTTTAATGTCGTGGCGATTGAGCCTGACTCGATTGCGATGACTCGTGCGCTTTTACCCCCACAGTCTCAGGGTGCGCAGATCATTGTCGAGATTGGTGATTTCGCAACAGATGTCGTCGTCGTGTATGGTGGGACTCCTCGATTGATTCGATCACTGCCTACGGGAATGGAATCGTTCACGAAGGCGACCGCTCAGAACTTAAATGTTGCCCATGCTCAGGCGCAGCAGTTTATAACGAAGTTCGGGCTACTCCCGGACAAGCTTGAAGGGCAGGTTCTAAGGTCATTACAGGCAAATGTTGATCAGTTTGCAGCTGAGATAGAAAAATCTGTGAAGTTCTTTAAGACAAAGTATCCGACAGTCGAGATAAGTGACATGGTGGTTTCTAATTACGGCGTGACGATCCCTGGACTTAGTGCATATCTAGCCGAGAAGACTGCCCTCAAAGTAGCCGCTGGTAACCCATGGCAGCGCGTCAAGGTCTCCTCGAACGATCAAGTTGCCCTTCAGGGCGTTTCGTCGCAGTTTGCCGTAGCCGTAGGGCTGGCTCAGAGAGGGGCGGAGTAAACGTATGATTACGCTCAACCTCCTTCCCGACATAAAGCGTGAATTTTTGCGTACGCGTCGAGCGCAGGCAAGGGTGATAAGTATTGCTGTTCTCGTAAGTATCGCAGCAATAGCCCTACTTGTCGTTATTGCGCTTTGGGTATACGGGGTTCAGTCTTTCCAGAAGAGCTCATTGACGACTAGCATCAATAACTATGATATGCAGTTGAGAGCCGAAAAAGACATCAACAAGTATCTCACCATTCAGAATCAGCTTGCGAATATCAGTAATCTGCACAGTTCAAAGCCAATTCTTTCACGTGTGTTTGATGTTGTTTCCAAGCTTAACCCGAAGGCGCCTAACAACGTGAAGGTCTCTACACTAGAGGTAGACGTAGCAACAACGAGCATTATCTTTTCAGGCGAGACGGCAACCTACACTGGGCTTGAAACTTTTCGTGACACGCTTAAGAACGCACAGCTAACCTATCAGGACAGTGCAGGCGCGTCAAAATCTGAGCAGCTTTTCAGTGCTGTAACTATAGATTCACAAGGACTTGGCAAGACGGGCAATGGAGGTTCAGGTGGAGTAGTAGTTGGCTTCAAGTTGACTGCCGTATACAACCCAATTGTTTTCTCGCGCGACACGAAGCAATTTGCCGTAAATGTTCCAAACAAAGATACGACGCAATCAAAGCAAGACACGCCAGACATATTCGGTGCAAAAACGATAACGGAAGGGGCAAACTAAGATGACTGAAGATACTTCAGCTACTGCAGCTGCAAACACTCAGCCTAGCACCCCTCGTCTTACCGGCCTCAACAAACGACAGCAGGTTGTACGTGCAAACAAGAACATATTTCTTGCTGTAGCTGTAGCGGCGGCTGTGGTGACCCTTTCGGTAGTTACTATGCAGTTCTTACTGCGTGAGGCATTATTTAACATGGACATCATCGCTAAAAAGCAGGAAGCAAGTGATACTCTTAAAGCGAATCTTGATAACATTAAGACGCTCAAGACGAATATCAACAACCTTGCTGCCGACACAAACCTCGCGTCAGCCAAAACGGCCGATAGCTTAAGCGCGCTTCAGGTCATTCCTGACGCACTTCCGACTACTGGTGATGCGACGACATTCTCAAACTCGCTTTACAACAAGATCCTTTCTCGTTCTGGTGTAACGATCTCTGCCGTGTCTGTCGGTACAGAGGCACTTCCTGGCGCAGCTCCAGCAGCCGTTGTTTCAGCCGAACAGGATCCAAAACCTACAGCACTTAGTTTCAGTGTTACGCTTAGTGGTGACGCAAAAAAACTAACAACGGCACTGACTGACATGGAGCGGACTATACGACCCATCATTCTTAACCATATTATATTCACAGCAACCGACACTAGCCTGGACTCAACACTGGTAGGCGACTCTTACTTCCTGAATTCAAGCAGCGTTGAACTTGGTAAACAGTTAGTGCAACCTCCAGGAAAAAGGTAGATCTATATGAACCGGAATAACACAGCAGTACTCATACTCGTCATAGCACTTGTTGCACTGCTCTCATATTTTCTAGGTTCTGCCGTTCTTGGTGGCCAGACCTCAAAGGCGGTCTCAGTCGAGAAAGCAAAGCTTATCGGGCCCGATGTTGTAACTCCTGAAAGTAACATCTTTAACTCTGACGCTATCAACCCAACGGTCAAGATTACCATCGGAGAGAACAACCAAAATCCGATAGGGAACTAGGGCGCAACGGATGGCAGCTCTTACCGAAGAACTCCAGACCCAGCTAGAGAAGCTCTTACTTGAGGGTAAGATTCTCTCCACTGCTCAAATGGATGAGCATAGAAAAAATGCTAAACAAAACGGTATGCCGCTGCTGACTGAGCTTGTCCAGACAAAAGTACTCAGCAATGAGGACTTGACGAGGGCTGTTGCTACGGTAAGTAAAATACCATACGTCAATCTGAGCGATACCTATATTAACCAGGATGTTCTAGCACTTCTACCCAAGGACATCGCGGAGCGATACATGGCAGTTCCACTCGGTGAGCTAAAGGGCTCGGGCACCGGACAATCTCGTTTAGCTGTCGCAATGCTTGATGCAAACAATATTCAGGCCGTAGACTTTCTTTCTAACAAGATTCAACGCCCCCTCAAGGTTTATATGGCCTCAGAAGAGGGAATCCAACACGTCATAGACCAGTACAAAGCAGACCTCGTTGAGGGTGTGAACGATGCGATTACTTCGGTTGAACGAGAGAATGGGAGAGATATCGACGCTGAAAGTAGCGCACTTGTTATCAAGCAGGATTCGCCAATTACGCGTGCACTTAACACGATTTTAGAGTATGCCGTGCGAGCGAGGGCGTCGGACATCCATGTTGAGCCTACAGAGAAAGACTTAAAGATTCGCTGTCGGATAGACGGTGTTTTGCGCGAAATCATGAAACTACCAAAGAGCATTGAGCCGGCGCTTATCTCTCGTATAAAAATCTTGTCCAACCTGAAGATTGACGAACATCGTGTGCCGCAGGATGGTCAGTTTGCGGTTCGAACGGCCGGTAAAGATGTCGACCTACGTATTGCAATTAGCCCAGTTGTCTGGGGTGAGCAAGTGGTGATTCGTTTGCTCGACAAGTCGGGTTCTAGCTTCCACTTGGAAGAAATGGGCTATGCGGGGCGTGCGCTCCGGGCTATCCGCAAAGGACTTCAGAAGCCCAACGGTATGATCCTAACCTCCGGGCCTACTGGTTCTGGTAAGTCGACGAGCTTGTACGCGCTCATTCAGGAAATCAAAAACGATACAGTTAACATCGTGACGCTGGAAGACCCGGTTGAGTACAAGATGTCGGGTGTGAACCAGATCCAGGTCAACGCTGACGTCGGACTGACGTTTGCGACTGGCCTTCGTTCGATTTTGCGTCAGGACCCGGACATCGTCATGGTGGGGGAGATTCGCGACAAAGAGACAGCAACGCTTGCCGTGCAGGCGGCGCTTACAGGGCACTTAGTCTTCAGCACGCTTCACACCAACTCTGCTGCGGGTGTGCTTCCGCGTCTACTGGACATGGGGATTGAGCCATTTTTGATCGCCAGTACAGTCAACACCGTCATTGGTCAGCGTTTGGTACGTCGGGTGGCAGATACGCATACGGAAGTGCAGTCAACTGAGCTCGAAACCAAGAGCATACAAGAAACGCTAGGCTCAGTTTTGCCATCAACCGCAGAACAAGTCAGTCAAATGGCAGCCGATATGGGGTACAAAGACCTTCCCTTAGTCAACCAAACCGCTTATACTTTAGTCAAAGGCGAGGATAGTCCGCATTCGCCTGGAGGCTATAAGGGGCGTGTGGGGTTGTATGAGGTTATGGATATCAGCGAAAACATCCAAAACCTCATCGTGAAGCACGCAACAAGCGCTGAGATTCAAAGACAGGCTGTGGCAGAAGGTATGATTACGATGCGTCAAGACGGATATCTGAAGGCGCTGCAGGGACTAACGACTATAGAAGAAGTAAACCGCGTTGCGGCAAACATGGCATAAGGGAGTGGGGAAACGACATGCAACAAACACCTGAACTAAGAATTGAAACACTACTCGAAGACGTAATTCGCAAGAAAGCGTCTGACTTGCACCTTCAGGTTGCCTTGCCGCCAATGCTCAGGATCGATGGCTCGCTCGTTGCTGTTACGGGTGCTCCTGTGCTCGACGAAGAATCAGTTGAAAAACTCGTCTTTGCTTTCCTCGACAGCGATCAGCAGCAGATCCTCATGAAAGACAAAGAGTTTGACTTTAGCTTTGCATTTGGCGATCTAGGTCGCTTCCGTGTCAACGCGTTTCATGAGCGCGGTAACCTGGCAGCTGCGCTTCGTTTGATTCCAAACGAGATCAAAACAATCGCTGAACTTGGTATGCCAAACGTGATCAATACATTCTCTAACTACCCTCGGGGGCTTGTACTTATAACGGGCCCAACTGGTTCGGGTAAATCGACGACACTCGCCGCATTGATTGACCAGATTAATACCGACAAATCACACCATATCATTACCATCGAAGACCCTATCGAGTTTACTCACAAGAGTAAGAAATCCGTAGTTGTCCAGCGTGAAGTACACTACGATACCTATAGTTTCTCGGCGGCACTCCGAAGTTCACTACGTCAGGACCCAGACGTCGTACTCATCGGCGAGATGCGTGACCTCGAAACTATCTCTGCGGCCATTACCATCGCCGAAACTGGGCACTTAGTCTTCGCTACGCTTCACACGAACTCTGCCGCCCAGTCAATTGACCGTATGATTGACGTCTTTCCGCCGCACCAGCAGCCTCAGGTGCGCGCACAGCTGGCGAACATCCTCATGGCCATCTGTTCACAGCGTTTAGTGCCAATGATCGGCGGTGGACGCGCCGTTGCAGCCGAGATCTTGGTGGCAACTCCAGCTGTCCGTAACATTATTCGCGAAGGCAAAACGCACCAGCTCGATGCTGTCATTCAGACAGGCGGCGATATGGGTATGCAATCAATGGACAAGACGCTGGTTGGTCTCGTTCAGGCCGGTCAGGTCACGTATGAAGAGGCTCGTATCTTTGCCGTACACCTAGTCGAGTTCGATAGGATGATGAGGGGATAACGCGTGCTAAAGTTTACAT
>CAYMMO010000008.1:0-6588 GCA_964391615.1 uncultured Candidatus Saccharibacteria bacterium | reverse complement strand
GTTTACATACAAAGCAAGAGATATGGCAAGCAACAAAGTGGTAAAGTCCACTGTGCAAGCCGAGTCCGAGGCCGAGGCAGGGAAGCTGCTTATGGAGCGGAACTTGGTGCCGCTGTCGATTGAGCCTGAGGGAAATCGTCAAAGCCCCCTAGATAAACTACAAAATCGTATCACTACGAAAGATAAGGTAGTTTTTTCGAGACAGCTTGCAACCCTTATCAACGCTGGTCTTCCGCTTTCCCAGAGTCTTCATACGGTTCAAGAGCAGACTGCTAACAAAAAGCTCAAAGCTATCGTTCAGGATATCATTGCAAGTGTTGAGGGTGGCCGTACGCTGGCGGATTCATTTGCTCAGCACAATATCTTTGGTGACCTCTACATTGCACTGATCGCTGCCGGTGAGGTTTCGGGTACGCTCGACAAGGCGTTGGAGCGAATTGCTGATCAACAAGAAAAAGATGCGGAAATCATGAACAAGGTGAGAGGTGCGATGGTCTACCCAGGCATCGTACTTGGTGTTATGGTCGGCGTTATCATCTTTATGCTCACGACCGTCGTTCCACAGATAGAGAACTTATATAAGAGCCTGAAGAAAGAGCTACCATTTTTGACACAGATGATGGTGTCTTCGGCTCATTTTATGATCAAGTACTGGTGGCTCGTAGTGCTTATAGTTGCTGGTCTTGCCTTTTATATGAGGCGATACGTAAAGACTCCGGCAGGCAAGAAGGCATTCGATGGTTTAAAATTGCGTCTACCGATGTTCGGAAAGTTGTTTACGATACTATACATGGCCCGCTTTACCCGCACTGGTGAGACGCTGCTTATGAGCGGCGTACCAATGCTTGAAATGCTCAAGATAGCAGGGCAGTCTGTAGGCAATGTACCGATCGAGGAAGCACTTAAGAGAGCTGCAGAAAAGGTTAAGAGTGGTAAAGCGCTCTCGTTCTCTCTCAAAAATGAGCCTCTCATCCTGCCGCTTGTGCCCCAGATGATTAATATCGGCGAGCAGTCGGGTGGTATCGATGGCATGATGGGCAAAGCGGCAACCTTTTATGAGACCGAGCTCGACAACGCCATAAAAGCCATTTCGACCATGATCGAACCACTTTTGATGGTTATGCTTGCTGTGGTTGCGGGCGGCATGGTTGGTGCTATACTGTTCCCTATATACAATTTAGTAGGCACGAATACAATTCACTAGGTCCAGCGTAAACAAAAGGGGTAGGCATGATTACATCGCAGCTACGTACAAGGGGCTTTACCATCATCGAAGTGGTACTGGTACTTGCCATCGCAGGACTTATCTTCCTGCTCATCTTCCTGGCTTTGCCAGCATTACAACGTAACCAGCGTGACCAGGCTCGTCGTCAAGACCTAGGTCGACTCGTAAGTGCGGTCGGTTCATTCCAGGCCAACAACCAAGGGAAGCGTCCAACGGACGTCGGTGGAACTGGTGGCAGTAACATCATCGGCTCAACGTATCTCGACAACTTCAACACACCTGACGGCGTTGCGTACACGCTTGCGGCAGGGACTTTGACGACAACGCTAACGCCAGCTACTAAGGCGCCAAGTGCTGCAACGGTCATCAACTACTACGTCAACAAATCTTGCACCGATACCTCAGCCACCACCTCAAGTGGCAAGACCGCAGTGGTCATCACTATGGAGAACAGCGGACAGTACTGCCAGACTCTGTAATTTTTATCTTGCCATAGTGGGCAAGTGTGTATACAATCATAAGCATTAACAGGTTAACTACGCCCAGTGGGCAAAATATAAGGGGTAGGCACATGACGTCAAAGAAATCTAACAAAGGCTTTACCATCATCGAAGTGGTACTGGTACTTGCCATCGCAGGACTTATCTTCCTGCTCATCTTCCTGGCTTTGCCAGCATTACAACGTAACCAGCGTGACCAGGCTCGTCGTCAAGACCTAGGTCGACTCGTAAGTGCGGTCGGTTCATTCCAGGCCAACAACCAAGGGAAGCGTCCAACGGACGTCGGTGGAACTGGTGGCAGTAACATCATCGGCTCAACGTATCTCGACAACTTCAACACACCTGACGGCGTTGCGTACACGCTTGCGGCAGGGACTTTGACGACAACGCTAACGCCAGCTACTAAGGCGCCAAGTGCTGCAACGGTCATCAACTACTACGTCAACAAATCTTGCACCGATACCTCAGCCACCACCTCAAGTGGCAAGACCGCAGTGGTCATCACTATGGAGAACAGCGGACAGTACTGCCAAGAGCTCTAAGTTTTAGCTACACAAATCAGTGAACTCCCTCCGGGGAGTTTTCTGTTTTTGAAAGGAGTCTGCTAGGATGAATCATATGCAAATGATAGTCCTTATGTACATGGGGGTACTCGGTGCTGCCATGGGTAGCTTTGCGGCTGCAACCGCCTGGCGTATAGCGAAGGGCCGCTCTTTTACCCGTGAGCGCTCAGAGTGCGAATCTTGCCATCATGTCCTCGCTGCCAAGGACCTTGTGCCGGTTTTGAGTTGGCTCTGGCTAAGGGGTAAGTGTCGTTACTGCAAGCGTTCCATCTCATCACAGCTACTGGGGACTGAGTTAGCTGGTGCGCTTATATTCATGCTTAGTTTCTGGTTTTGGCCGTATGAGTTTACGACAATAGGCGTAGTGATTTTTGCTCTCTGGCTCCTCAGTCTCACTATGCTTATGATCCTTTTCATCTATGATGCCAAGCACTTCATATTGCCAGATGTATTGGTATGGCCACTAGTTATAGTTGGGGCTGGTATAGGCGTACTCATAGGTGCGTATATGGGAGAGACTGTCCTCGAGACGTTCTGGGGGTTACTGTTCTCGCTATTGCCGGTAAGTGGGGTGTATCTGCTACTTCATCTAGTGTCATCTGGTCGCTGGATAGGCCTAGGCGATGTGAAGTTGGGCGTATTTATGGGATTTGTTCTTGGCTGGGGCGGTGCGTTTTGTGCACTTCTACTCGCAAATTTACTTGGAACGATCTATATACTGCCACTCATGGCAGCCAAGAAACTCAGACGGACTGATCATGTGCCATTCGGCCCCTTCCTTATAGCCGCAACGGTTATCGTATTTTTGTGGGGTAGGCAATGGTTCTCGCAGTATCTCTCCGCGGTTGGTCTGTAGCATGGTTGCCACCATGCTTATGGTATAATCAACCCAAGATGACAGATAGGGGGCGAGGCTTTACCATCATAGAGACGACGCTGTTTGTAGTAGTGTCGGCCCTTATATTTGTCGCCGTTCTGGCTGGTATGGGGCGCTCGGTTCAGAATAACCGCATTACAGATACAACACGTGCGCTAGAGGGCTTTATAGAGGCTCAGATGTCGGATGTACGAGCTGGTACCGTTTCTGCGCAAACCAACGCCGGCGGCAAACTAACCTGTGCCGCTGCTGCCCGCTATCCAGGCGGTTCAGATCTTTGCATGGTCATCGGTAAGGTGATGACATTTGATACAGCAACCGGCACGCTTAAGACATACAACGTGGTGGCAAACACTACGCCCGACCAGGTTGGCTGCACAGCACCAAGTGCCACCGGTGCAGAGGCCTTAGTACGGTATTGCCCACAAGTGTTGGACGTTACTCAGCCTATCGAGAGCTACACCGTTGAGTGGGGCGCTACACTTGCATCGCTGAGGTACTGGGACGGCACAACCGCACAATCATTTGGGCGCATAGCTATTTTGAGAGATCCTGAGTCAGAAATCGTCTATGTTGTAGACATCGGCGGAGCATTTCCTGCTACTGGCAGCTACGCATTAGATTCAGCAAAGTTGGTCAATACCGCGTCAAATCAGGAAGCAAATATCTGCATAAATCACGCAACGTTTCCTGTCGTAAAAACGTCAGTTCATTTTACGGGCGGCGAAGGAACCGGCGCGCTGGAAACTTCAGGGGATAACGTAGGAACGAGGGCGCAGTTAGCATGCTAGTGAATCAAAAGCGGACTCAGGGTGGCGAAACCCTCGTAGAGGTGCTGCTGGCGTTTGCTGTGTTTTCACTCGCCTTCATCGTCATTATGCGGACTATGGATCTTGGAACGGCAAAGATTTTGGTGAGTAATGAACGCTCGCAGACACAAGCGATCGTGAATGGACAAATTGCGCTACTTCGTGCCGCCCATGACAAGGCTGCGCGTGGTACGATGGCTGACTGGACTGCTATAACTAGCTATGCGAATACCTCAGCCGCTACTACAGATGGCTGCACGCCTTCAACAGGCTATAGTCGCTTTGGATTTACCGCAAATGATGCTGCCGCTCAGGCTTGGACGCAACCACAGACTTTGACAGGATCGATCAATGCGCCAACCGAGGGTGCTCCCAGCGTCGGTTCTGGCGTATGGATAGAGGCGAAAAAGGTCGTTCCTGCTGGGTCGAAGACGTATTATGACTTCTTTGTAAAAGCTTGCTGGTATAACAAAAATCAACAACAGCTTAAAACTGTCGTGAGGCTCTATGAAATCTAAGCAAGAAGGGTTCACCCTAACTGAACTTTCTTTAGCGGTTACATTTATCGGCACACTAGTCGTTATGGCGACCCTCACCATTGTGCAGTGTATTGGTATATACAACAAAGGTGTAGCTTTGAAACAGATGAATCAAATCGGACGCTCAATAGTTGATGATTTGGGGCGTTTAAGCACCGGTGGGCTCAATCTCCGAGTAGATGACAATGGCGGTGCCGGCTATCTTTGTGTTGACCAGCTTGGCACTTCGCCAACGCGTGCATACGTATGGAATAGCCAACAGCTGGGGTCTGGCACTGAAGGTGGCACCCGTACTACTTCTGCAGGAGGTAAGTACACACTTTCTGGTAGCCCTCTCAAGTTTGCTAGGACAAACAGCAGCATTAACGGTACCGGTTATTGCACACTTCCGCCAGTAGCGAACACGGCGATACCTGCAGCAGACTTTACACAGCTCGCTGGTTCGCAGGTTCGGATGTTAAGTGTCGATATCGCTGCCGAAGGTACGGGAACAAGCACTTCACTTAGAAAAATTACGTTCTGGCTCGGAACGTATAGCGGTACCGCTTCGCAGGACCCAGTATGGAATAGCACCGCCAAGACATGGTCGTGCTCCGGAGGTTCTCTCGGTAGTTTCTGCGCAGTCAGTAAATATCAAGCTATTGTGTATACCCCCAACGTTGCGCCATAATGTTTGCTATGCATAAGCGCGAAGCGGGAATGGCCTCGATACTCACAGTCATCTTCTTCATGCTGATTTCTTCTGTCATAGCGGTTGGTTTTCTCAGGCTTGCAGTGCAAGAAGGTGAGCAGACACTTGAGGATGATTTATCAAAGGCGGCTTATGCTGCGGCTTTTTCGGGAGTTAATGACGCCAAACGGGCGCTGTTACTCTGTAAACAGAGCCCGGGATCACCTGGTTGTAACGGCATAAACAATACGAGCTGCCCAGGGTTTTTCGGCACGTATGACGCATCCGGTAACTTCACAGCCTCGCCACTTGCTACTACTTTGGGGATCAGTCCTGACACAACGACAGGAAACGTTGTCGTTGGTGACCCTACGTTGAGTGAACAGTATACTTGTGTCGTTATCTCAAGTAACACGCCGTCAGTGACGGGCAACACGAGTACAGAAGGATTTGTGCCACTTGAGGGTGTTGCAACCCCAGCTGCGGTGCGCATATCTTGGCACAAGCTTGGTGTTGGTGTAACTACATTTTCGAACGCCACACTTGCTGGGAAGAACAGGGTATCGATGAGCGCAACAGGCACGGGCACTAAGTGGACAAACACATGGCCGGCGTTGCTGAGGTCGATGCTGATTCAGCATCCATCCGCAGGTGTTACTATTGCGGCTGATGACGTTGGCGCAAGCAACGTGACTGAAAACACGTTCTTTCTCTATCCTGTTTCTACCGCACCAGCTTCATCTGCAAATATCACCGCGACTTATCAGGATATTCAGTGCACAAGTGGGGGATTCAGTGTTGATGGTTCCTCATACGCATGTCAGGCGACCTTAAACTACACAGCCACAGGCAATAGCAGCTATTTGTACCTGACGAGTCTCTATAAGGATACGGATTATGCGGTTCAACTTCTCGATGGCAGCGGTAGCGTCATAAACTTCAACGGCGTGAGCCCTATGATCGACGCGACGGCTCGAGCACAGAATGTTTTTCGAAGAGTAAAGGCGAGAGTGATGTATGAAGGTGCAGGTGTTGGCGGTCGCAGGCCAATACTGCCAAATGCTATCGACAGCGGTAGTGGTCTATGTAAGAATTTCGATGTTGGTGGTACGGCTGCGCCAATCAGTGAAGACTGCTCAGCTCCCTAGTCTTTAGCGCTTCTATGAAATTTTTGGTGTACTTCACGTAGGTGCTGGTCGGTGACGGGGGTGTAGACCTCGGTGGTAGCGAAGTTGCTCTGACCGCGCAGAGACTGCCCGCGGCGGGTCTCGGCGACGACGCAATCCGCGAACTGCTGCGACAACTCCCCCTCGGCGCGGTGATGATCGCGGCGCTGACGCGCTGGCCGGCTGACGTGGCGCGCGACAGCGTGGCGGCGGCACAGGCGCGCGCGCTGTTCGAATGC
>CAYMMO010000007.1:8659-16789 GCA_964391615.1 uncultured Candidatus Saccharibacteria bacterium | reverse complement strand
TTCTGCCTGGCGCAGGATCGCGTCGACGTCGGTTCCACCACTTCCTCCACGGACACCCCTGGATGAGCCGCCCTTGCTGTAAGAGCGACCGCGGCCATTTTCTGTGCGGCGAGGCATGAGACCTCCTGGTAGGTGCGATTGACTTGAGAATACTTTAGAAGGAGGAAGAAGGTATGTCAAGCATAAGAGTATTGACAAATATATGCTTTAGTGCTATGATAGATGGATACAACTGAATTTAGGTTGTGTGGAAGAGGAAAGGAACGTGTATGAATAAGTTTTTTAAGATTATTGGCGTGTCGTTAAGCGCATTTGCGCTGATGGCCGCAACAGTCGTTGCTCTTACGGGCAACACTAAGGCTTCAGCAACTCCACAATGTGAGGTTACCTCTGTTGGTGAGCGCGCAAGTGCATTTACCATCAGTGACGACAAGTCGACAGCAACTGTTAAGTTCAAGGCGACTGGTCCAGCTAACTGTCAGGTTCAGGTTTCTGTGATGTCGTTTTACGCGCCATCTATGACGGGTAAACCATACGACCAGCAGACACTCTTCGACATCAACACGAAAACAGTAGGTCCTGGTACTCACACGCTTTCAGGAAAACTTCCTGTTAAAAGCACCGAAGCAAAAGGTTGTTTCTACCAAGTAGACCTAACGTACGGAACAAAGATCCATAGCCCAGTTTTGGCATATGGCCACGGCAAGCTCGACTGTAGCGTTACGCCACCAGTCCAAAAGATCAAAGTCTGTGACCTAAAAACTCACGAGATAGTTCAGATCAAAGAGTCTGACTTCAACCCAAACCGTTACAGCAAGAACCTTGCTGACTGTAACAAGGTCAAGGTCTGTGACCTGACAACAAAGAAGATCGTTCGTGTTTTCAAAGACGAACTTCAGACAAACCCAACTCGTTACACCCGTGACCTGAGCAAATGTGCTCCAGTGCCACAGCCAGGTGAGATGGTAGTGTGTGACTTGAACTCAGGTGACGTAATCACCATCAAAGAAAATGAGTTCGACACAACTAAGTACTCAAAAGACGTTAATGACGCTAAGTGTACTGAAACCGAAGAGCTTCCAGCATCAGTTGCATCAACTGGTCCTGAGCAGGCAATCGCTAGTATGTTTGGCCTTGGTGGATTTGCCGGTAGTGCAATGTACTACGTACAGTCACGCCGCAATCTGCTTAGCACTCTCTTTCGTCGCTAAGTAGACGAATACAAAAAAAGAACCGCTCACTTGGGCGGTTCTTTTTTTGAGCTAGCCTTTTCGTATCATCAGGCGTAGATTTGACAAGTACTGGACTGGGTCGACTTTTTTGTGTGTGCGCAAATAGCGAAGGTGCTGGTCGACAAACGAGATGCGATTGTCTGGGTAATTGGCTGAGTCGGGTGAGTAAGCGTCGGTCGTGATGAACGCTGGGTCTTCTAGCATACTGTTGAGTTCTGCTAGGACGGTAGCCTCGACGAAAAGGGGAGCAACACTCATGCCTTTACCTGTTTCTTTTTCTTGACCTCTTTACGCTTGTTTTGACCTTTAGCCACTTCAACACCTCGTTTCGTTACTCACCATTATGGGCTATAAGAGGCATTTCACCTAATTTCACTAGTGTTCGAGCTGGTAAACTAGGCTATAATAAAGGTAAGATTTAAGGGGGATAGATGAACAAAAAAGGCATGCTCTATAATTTGCCGAAATGGCTACGTGTCGTCATACCAACGGCACTTGTTTTGGTTTGGTTTACGGTCGCAGGGATCGGCGGCCCATACTTTGGTCGTATCGAGGAAGTTTCTGACATCGACTTAACGGCGTTTCTGCCAAAAAGTGCTGAAGCTACGAAAGTAAATGAACAACTTTCGAAGTTCCGTAGCGAGAAGACGCTTCCAGCAATCGTGCTGTTTCAGTCAAAAGCCGACGTTATAGACGAAACTCAGCTAGGGCATATAAACACAGCTGCGAAAAAACTCCAGGATATACCGGAAGTTGCGGGGAACATCTCGCCAGCGATTGCTTCCGAAGATAAGGCTGCAGCGTTTGTCGTAGTGCCGATCGACAGTGGCGCAAGCATTCCGGACGCACTGGGTGAAGTTCGTGACAGTTTGGACAAGTCAGACCTAGGCAACACTAAGTATGGTGTGACAGGTCCTGCCGGGTTTGCGGCAGATCTAAACAAGGCATTTGGCGGAATCGACGGAATTCTGCTACTTACAGCACTTGCTGTAGTGTTCGTGATTTTGCTCGTTGTTTACCGTTCGATATTGTTGCCAATTATAGTCCTGCTAAGTAGTATCTTTGCGCTGAGCGGCAGTATCTTGATTGTGTGGTGGCTTGCGAAGGTAGACATACTGCAGCTGAACGGTCAGGTGCAGGGAATCCTGTTTATCTTGGTTATCGGTGCGGCTACAGACTACGCGCTGCTGTACGTGTCTCGATACCGCGAGGAACTCTACCAGCACGCGAGTAAATGGGTAGCGACACACGCCGCAATGCGTGGAGCGCTGGAGCCGATTGCAGCTAGTGGTGGCACGGTAATGGTCGGGCTGCTTTGTCTGCTGCTAAGCGACTTGGGCTCAAACAAAGCTCTCGGTCCGGTTGGGGCGATTGGTGTGGCGATGGCGATGCTTTCGAGCTTAACCTTCCTGCCAGCAGTTCTTTATGCTCTCGGACGTGCCAGTTTCTGGCCGGTTGCACCGCGCTATGGCAAAGAGGAGCTTGCAGCTCATAAAGCGAAACTCCGCAGAAGTTTTTGGCAGCGCGTAGGAAACTTCGTTTCGGCTCGACCTCGCATGGTCTGGGTTGTGGCGATTGTAGTGCTTGGCGGTTTGTCAGTTGGTCTTACAGGTATCAAGGCAAATGGCGTCGACCAAAGCGAACTGATACTTGGATACTCTGAAGCACGTGAGACACAAAAAGACTTGAACAAACATTTCCCAGACGGTTCCGGAAGCCCAGCATATGTCATCGCACCAGAAAGTGTGCTTGACAGTGTCGCCGCAAAAGCCGACAGCACGACTGGTGTCGATGGCGTAGCGGTCACCGCAACAGGTGTGGACAGTGGGTTTAAGCCACTTGGCAAGCAAGAAGCGACCATAAAAGAAAAGATACGTACGGAAGTACAAAAAAGCCTCGATGAGCAAAAAGCCGACATCGAAGCCCAGTACGGTCCGTTCGCTAGCAGCATAACCGCAAATCTTCCAACGGCGAGCAGCCTGGTAGAAAAAGCCTACCCATTCAAAGACGCGGTGCCAAAAGTTGTAGATGGGGAAGTGCTTGTACAGGTGACGCTGACTGATTCGCCCGACAGCGATGCGGCAAAGCAAACCATTGAGCGACTACGTGAGAACCTGAGGCCTATCGACAATCGTGTGCTTGTGGGTGGCGCTACTGCCGCGCAACTCGACACGAACAATGCGTCGATTCGTGATCGCTCAGTCATCATACCTGTCGTGTTGCTCGCCATCACGCTGATACTGATGTTGCTACTTCGTTCGGTCATTGCACCAATCTTGCTGCTCTTCACGACAGTTCTGTCGTTCGGTGCATCGCTTGGTGTGGCGTCGCTGCTCTTTAACAACGTATGGAATTTCCCAGGTGCTGACCCGTCGGTTATCCTATATGCGTTTGTGTTCTTGGTCGCGCTCGGAATAGACTACAACATCTTCCTGATGACTCGTGTACGCGAAGAAACTATGAAACATGGTACAGCTGAAGGAGTTATAAAGGGACTCGTTGTGACGGGCGGCGTCATAACAAGCGCAGGTGTCGTGCTAGCGTCGACCTTTGCTGCACTGGGCGTGATCCCGATTCTGTTCTTGTTCCAGCTGGCATTCATCGTGGCGTTTGGTGTGCTGCTCGATACATTTGTCGTACGTTCGCTCTTGGTTCCCGCACTCATACGAGACATCGGTCCGTTTGTTTGGTGGCCTTCGAAGCTACGAAACAAGGAGTAGTTCGATGTCGGAGTGGCTTGGTGTTGTTGGCACGAGAGAGCTCACGGTTGATGTCGGTCGTGACGTGCACTTATATGTCGAGCGCGCAGTTAGATCGGGTAGTTCGATAGTCTCTGGTGGTGGAACAGGTGTCGATACTATGGCCATAAAGACAGCGATAGAACTCGATGTTACACCAGGTAGACTGCGGGTTTATCTGCCGGTGCAGCTCGCACGCTACGCCGAGTTGCTGCTCCTGCGTGCAGAAGCGGGAAAATGTCTCGTGGGCGACGCCGAGGAAACGATAGCACAACTGCAGCTTTTGAGAGCCCGCGACGAGGAGTGTGTCGTTGATGGTGACGGCTTTACCGAGCTGACTCCCGAAGCTTTTTATGCCCGTAATCAACGGATACTCGATCTTGCCTCGCGTCTAGCAGCGTTTCAGATACGCGGCAACCCAACAGCATCGAAATTGATCGCAGGCACTGCCTACACAGTACAGCTAGCGCACGAACGCGGCATGCCGGTCGATGAGTTTGAGTATGATTTTGCTGAGTAGCGATACAGGCGAAGATACGGGTATACTGGAAGAAGATAAAAGGAGTGTACAGTGAAATACCCGCAGATCAGGATAGTCGATAGCGGTCTTTTGTCCGACGCTGCGTCGGTGTATATACATAAGGCTAGAGATACCTCGGGCAAAGAACTCATGAGCGCAGAAAGCCTACGAAAAGTAGCCCTACGTTACAGAGCCGCTTGGGAACCATATGATCGAAAAATAGTCGAAGGGCTCTGTAGCATCCTGGGTCTTGAGTTTCGAAAAAACATCGTCGATGTCTATGTTGCACCGTGGTTCAAAGCATTTTCCACGCCACTTGTCGTCGGGGTTCACTTCGATGATGAATGGTTTGTGAGGATTTTGGCTCACGAGCTAGTGCATGTACTTTTGACCGACAACACGACGACGGATTTTTATGCAGACTATATCACACTGAGGAAGGTGTCTTACGGCGAAGATCTGGACACCAAGGTCCTAAGCCACATAGAGGTTCATGCAGTCTTGGAGAAGCTTTTCCGTGACATAATGGGAAGGCCAGAGTGGGTAGAGGCAGACAAAGAGAAGTGTGCGGTCTGGCCGGATTATGCCAAGGCGTGGGACTACGTCGAACAAAACGGCTATGAGACCGTGTTGCAAAAAGTGAAAGAGAATTATACGAAGTTAGCTGGTGCTGCAGATGAAAAAGCTTGATTTACCGTTTGATATACAACGCGCACAGGAGATCATAGGGCAGTACGGTAGCCCAGTATATGTGTATGACGAGCGGGGGATTCGTGAAACCGCTCGCGCGTTGAAAGACGCATTTGCGTGGGCAGACGGATACAAAAATTACTTTGCAGTTAAGGCTACGCCGACACCTGCGATTATAAAGATTTTAGTCGAAGAGGGTATGGGCGTTGATTGTTCGTCGCGCACAGAGCTTCTGATGGCACAGCGGTTGGGGCTAAAAGGCGACGAAATATTTTATACAAGCAACAATACGCCGCGTGAGGATTTCGAGTTGGCAATTGAGCTTGACGCAACAGTAAATATCGACGATTTGCGACAGGTTGAAGTCTTTACCGACGTAATCGGAGATCGCGAGCTTTCACGGGTGGCAGTGCGCTATAACCCGGGCGACGTAAAGTCGGGTAACGCTATCATCGGTGAGCCACTTGAAGCGAAATACGGTATGAGCCTCGAGCAAATGAGCGATGCGTTTAAGAAACTTAGCGGTTGCAATATAAAATCATTTGGTCTTCATACCATGGTCGCGTCAAATGAACGTGACCCAAGCTACTTTTCTGACACCGCGCGATTGCTTATAGAGGCGAAAGAGGCGGTGCAGGGTAGCGGCGCGGTGAAGTTAGACTTTATAAACATCGGTGGGGGCTTCGGAGTAAATTATCGTCCTGAGGAACATCCGTTTGATCTTGAAAAAGCGTCGGAGCTGATTCGTATGTTTACCGACAAAGTCGAACTTAAATTGTTCAGTGAAAACGGACGGTACGTCACGGGGCCGCATGGCTATTTGC
This sequence comes from uncultured Candidatus Saccharibacteria bacterium, assembly GCA_964391615.1. Classification (GTDB taxonomy): domain Bacteria; phylum Patescibacteriota; class Saccharimonadia; order Saccharimonadales; family Saccharimonadaceae; genus CAYLGT01. Next base: position 10,785 of record CAYMMO010000007.1, on the reverse strand, counting down.
TGACACGCGTTCGTTATGTCATGAACAAGTATAAAAACTATCTCGGTGTCGATGCGTCTATGCATAACCTCATGCGTCCAGGCATGTATGGGGCGTATCATTACATCACTGTTCTGGGTAAAGAGCAGGGCGAGCACGAACATGTGTATGACGTGGTGGGAAGTCTGTGTGAAAACAACGATAAGTTTGCCATAGATCGCGCGCTGCCAGAAGTCGCCGAGGGTGATGTGTTGGTTGTGCATGACGTTGGAGCTCACGGGCACGCAATGGGATTTAACTATAATGGTCTACTGCGTTCTGCGGAAGTACTACTTAGAGAAGACGGCGGCGTTCAGTTGATCCGAAAAGCCGAGACAGAAGATGATTACTTCGCCCCGATAGTGTGGGATACTGATAAGTAAGATGAAACGTGTTGGGATTGTCGGTTTTGGTAGCTTCGGAAAGTTTCTTGCAGAAAAGCTTAGTTCTCATGCAAAGGTTTTGGTGTACAGCCATAGAGGTGTCAACAGCTCGTGGTATGCTCCGCTCGAAGAAGTCGCTGCGTGTGACTTTGTGGTACTCGCAACGCCTCTGGAGAGTTACGACGAAGTGCTGGAATCGATCAAGCCTCATATGCCTGAAACAAGCGTCCTTGTCGACGTTTGTTCGGTGAAAACCGAACCACTCGCGAAGATTGCCAGGCATCTACCGAAGCAGCGTGTCGTGGCGACTCACCCTATGTTTGGGCCAGAGTCGGCAAGCGTGAGCCTGAAAGGTCACACGATCATCATGTGCCCCGATGTTTCTACTGCCGAGGAATATGAATTCGTAAAACAGTTTGCGCTTTCACTTGAACTCAATGTGCAAGAAATGACGACTGAAGAACATGACCGAGGCATAGCAACGGTACAGGGGTTAACTTTTTTCATAGCCCACACACTTGAGAAGATGAAAATTCACGAGGAGACACTCCATACGCCATCGTTTCAGCGCTTGCTTGATTTGGCGGAACTGGAGAAGCACCATTCAGCTGAACTTTTCAAAACGATTCAAAAAGGCAACCCTTATGCTGCAGATGTTCGCGACAGATTTTTGCATATAGCAGAGTCTATAAACGAGAGTATCGATGAAGCTTAGTCGCGCCGTAGACTCGCTAGTGCATCGTTATTTGCGCATACCCTACACGCTACATGTGTACCGTGAATCACGGGTGAGTAGGGCGAAAAAGACGGTCGTGTTTTTGCATGGCATAGGTAACTCGGGCCAGACGTGGGATGAAGTGTTGGAGACGCTTGACGTCAGCGTCGACTTTTTGGTCGTGGACCTACTTGGATTTGGCGATTCGCCACAGCCTAACTGGGCGACATACGATGCACCAACTCAGGCAAAAGCACTTGCAAAAACGTTGGCACTGTATGCGCGTATTCAGCCGGTAGTGCTCGTTGGGCATTCTATGGGTGCACTTGTTGCGGTCGAATTCGCAAAGCGTTTTCCTGTGTTGGTGGATTCGCTGGTGCTGTGTAGCCCACCGCTTTATAACGTCGATAAGTCAGACGACCATAGGTTATTTGTCGAACGAGATGAGCAACTGCGAAGACTGTATGAATTTGCCGTTTCAAACCCGAACAACATAGTGAAGTTGTCGCAGCTTGCCAAGCGTTACAAGTTGGTAAATCCTGACTTTGACGTCGACCATGCAAACGTCGATTCGTACATACTGGCACTGCGCGCAAACATCCTCAACCAAACGACTGCGCATGACATCGTGCGTCTTAAAAAACCAGTTACGATTTTGTACGGTGCGTTTGACCCATTTGTCATTGGTGGACGACTGCGTGCTGTTGCGAAACGATCGACGTATATTTCAACCAAGCGGTTGTTGGTCGGGCATGAAATTGTAGGGACGTATGTTCGCCGTGTAGCGTCTGAACTCAAGGAACTACTGGGCTGATGGATCAGCAACTTGCGCTTGAGATACTGCATGCTGGACATAATGTTCTGCTTACCGGTCCGGCAGGGTCGGGTAAAACCTACGTTTTGAACCAATTCATCCGGCAAGCAAAACATGACGGCAAACATGTGTCCGTTACGGCAACGACAGGACTTGCAGCGACACACCTGGGTGGGACAACCATTCATAGCTGGAG
>CAYMMO010000007.1:3837-8649 GCA_964391615.1 uncultured Candidatus Saccharibacteria bacterium | reverse complement strand
GCTGAGTGATGACTTCGAAGACTACTTACTGAAAAGTCGACGCGACATCATTGAAACAACTGACGTGCTGGTGATCGACGAGATCTCGATGCTTCATGACTATCGGCTCGACATGGTCGACACGGTATGTCGAGTTGTACGCGACGACGACCGGCCATTTGGCGGTATACAGTTGGTGCTGTGTGGTGACTTTTTCCAGCTGCCGCCTGTCAATCGTAGTGACGGTCGTGAGGGCGGGTTTGTAACGGGCTCGCAAGTGTGGGAAGAGCTCGACCTCGTCGTATGCTACCTTGACGAGCAGCACCGTCAGGACGACGAAGCATTTTTGGGTGTTCTAAATGCTCTGCGAGCAGGTGATTTACGCCGGCATCATGCAGAAACACTCATGGCTCGAGTTGATGCAGATCTTGACGGTGACGGTATCACTGAACTTCATACTGTAAATGTTGACGTTGACGTCATTAACCAAGGACGGCTTAACGCGCTTCCAGGCGAAACGCATTACTACGAGATGGTCACGACGGGAAGTGAAAACTATGTGAATCGGCTGAAGCAGTCCTGCCTCGCGCTCGAACGACTGGCACTCAAACAGGGCAGTCTGGTCATGGCTATAAAAAACAGCAGCGACCGAAAGTACAGTAACGGTAGCATAGGGACAGTGACTGAGTTTGAAGCCGGGAGCGACTACCCGATTGTTGAGTTTAAAAATGGTCGTACTGTGACCATGAAACCAGATAGCTGGGAGCTGCGTGACGGCGACAAGAAACGTGCTGGAATGAGCCAGATTCCACTGCGCCTCGCATGGGCAATCACGGTACACAAAAGCCAGGGTATGACGCTCGACGCTGCAAGGATTGATTTACGCAAAGCATTTGTCGAAGGTATGGGCTACGTTGCGCTGTCGCGGGTGCGACGTCTCGATAGCCTGAGTCTCAGCGGTATCAATCGTATGGCACTGAGAGTAAGTAACGATGCGCTCAATATAGACGAAACACTTCGAAGTAGCTCTGCGCGTGCTTCGAAAAAGTATGAGCCACTTCGAGCAAATGCGGCGAAGCGTGAAAAACAAGCAGCCAAAGAAACTAAAAAGTCAGCTAGTACCTGGAGCGAGCGCTTGGAAAAAATGCGCGAAAAACATCCAAACGCGTACCGTCCTTGGACAAAAGGTGACGACGGGCTACTGACTGAAAAATTCCAACATGGCGTGGGTGTAGCGGAACTTTCGAAACTGCTCGGACGGCACGAGAAATCAATTGTGCTGCGTTTGCAAAAACACTTCGGTGAAGACATGGTGATTGATAAATAGTCGAAGGGGTATATACTCGGCGCTATAAACAGGAGGTGCATATGGATGTAGCAGTAAACTACGTAGCGGTGCTCTTGGCGGCAGCGAGCAGTATGGTAGTTGGAAGTCTGTGGTACTCAAAAGCCATGTTTCTGGACAAGTGGGCGAAGCTAGGTAAAGTGAAGGCCGACCCAAACTGGGACAAGAGCAAAATGATTCCTATGCTTGGGATGACGTTTGTCGCTTCACTCGTCACGGCGTTTGTCCTGGCACATATAGCATACGTCACGAACCAGTTCTACCAGAACAGCTTTTTCCAAGACACAGTCATGACGGCAGTTTGGCTTTGGTTGGGCCTCACTGGAGCCCGTATGCTCACTCATGATATTTTCGAGGGCCGTCCAAAAGTCTTCACGCTCATCAACCTGGGCAACGAGTTAGTGACCTTGCTGTTGATGGCGATCATCATCGGTGTAATGGGTGTATAATTAAAGCAGATATCAACTAGTTTTTTGGGTGAGCGAGAGGACAAATAATGGCTGAAAAACGAGTCGCGAAAGAAGCAACTGTAGTTACCCGCGGAGAAGAAAAAGGTCCAATTCTAAATGGTGCAGACTACTTGTTGTCGCGTCTGCCATGGTTTAAGTTTCGCTATGAAGGCTGGTCAAAAATGAGGCGCATCGTCGTAGGCTACCTGATGTGGCTTATCGTACTGCCAGTGATACCGGTAGCGATCATGATCATCTGGTATGTTCGCGATCCACAGGGCTTCAAAAAGAGTCCGTTTATGCCAATTCTCGCCATCGTGACTGTTGCATGGTTGGGCGGTGGACTGGGCTACGTTAACAGCCAGACACCATACGAAACGACGGATGCTCAAGTGACAAAGGGAGCGCAGGCTAACGTGGCAAGCAAGACTGAAAGTGAACCAACAAATGGTCGCACGTTCGAAAACTGCACCGAGGCCTTTAACGCAGGCGTATTCAACATAAAGAAATCTGACCCTTCTTACGAAACACGACTCGATCGCGATGCTGACGGCATTGCCTGTGAGCGGTAGGGCTACGTATGGGGGCGTGGGATGTTTTCAAAAACTTAGTTGCTGGAAAGCCTGGGTTTGAAGCTGAGCCAGATCATACCTGGGACGATGACAAGCCAACAGCTGACTTTGTTGAGGAGCGTCAGGCGAAACGTGAAGAAGCAAAAGGACTGTATAACAGCGGGGGAGTGAAACAAATACCCGAAGCCGGTGTTGTTCGCGTCAAATACAATCTAAGCGGTACAAATGTCGAAGTGTGGGCGACCGTTAAGAATTTGTCTGATCGGCCAATTGAGTTGGACAAGATCACTCTCTGCGGCCAACGTCGGGAGCTTGATTATCCTTTGCAGCCAGGTGGCGAGAGAGAGTTTTCGGTCTACAAAGGTCCGTCGCTGGCACACGACAGCTATCGCAGTGCCGAGCTGTACTACAAAGATGTTGGCACCGGTGACTACTTCCGTGCCGACCACTACGTCGAGTATCACTTTGAGCAAAATGGAACGTACAACGTCAATTCGCTTGAACTAAAGCGACCGATTCACGACGTCTAGGGTACGTTATACTAGAAGTGATGAAAGAAGAACCGAGCATATCTTTTCCAAAGAGCTTTTTCTGGGGTGCATCTACGAGCGCTCATCAGGTAGAGGGTGGAACGCATAACAACTGGTCTGTTTGGGAGCTGGAAAATGCAAAAGCTCTCGCAAGTGCAGCTGAACATAAGCTCGGACATCTCTATGCGTGGGAAGACATAAAAGACGAAGCTAAAGACCCGGACAATTATGTGTCGGGGAAGGCTACTGACCACTTCCATAAGTACAAGACCGATTTCGCCATTGCTCGCAAGCTAAACCTCAACGCTTTTCGGTTTAGCATAGAATGGTCCCGCATTGAGCCTGAAAAAGGCGTGTGGAGCAAAGAAGCAATCGAGCATTATCGCAAGTACATAAAGGCGATGAAGGACGAAGGACTTGAGCCTTTTCTGACGCTTTACCACTGGACAGAGCCGGTATGGTTTAGCCATATGGGCGGGTTTGAGCGCGCGAGAAACATAAAATACTTTGTGCGTTTTGCCGAAAAAGTGTTGCTCGAACTCGGACAGGATGTGACGTACATTACCACCATCAATGAACCGGATTCGGTCGCAGGGCATGGTTACATACTCCTTGAGTGGCCACCACAGAAACATTCGTATGTGAAGGCGTTCTGGGTCTACAGGAATCTGCTTTTGGCGCATAAGAAGGTGTATCGTCTGGCGAAAAAGGCGGGTGCACGATACCAAGTTGGGTTCACGAAGGCTTATGCTTGGGTGCACGTCGCGGACGGCAGCCGGATGAGCAAGCTTACTGTCTGGCTCGATTTTCTCCTGCGTGATGATTTAGTCATCAAGTATGTCGGCAAGAAGCATCTCGATTTTCTAGGAGTGAATTATTACTTTTCCGATGCGCACCGCGGCATACACATGCAAGGAGAGTCGCACGAGGTCAATGATCTTGGTTGGGGTATGCGCCCGCACGACATAAAGCATGTACTCAAGAGACTGAACAAATGGCATTTGCCGATCGTCATAACCGAAAATGGTGTCGCGGATCGCAATGACGAATATCGACAGTGGTGGATCGCGCAAACACTCGCGGCCATTTATGAGAGCCTGCAGTCGGGTGTGAAAGTTGTTGGATATCTACACTGGAGCTTTTCGGATAACTTTGAGTGGGCGTATGGTAGGTGGCCGCGATTCGGGCTGGTTGAGATTGATTATAAAAATGGTTTTAAACGCACAGTGCGACCGAGTGCGCTCTGGTACGGGAGAGTTGTGAAGAAGATGAGAGGGATAAAATAGCTATGGTGACGGAGCCGCTCAAGGGTGCAAAATTTGTAGTCATCGGTGGCGGGACGGGGAGCTTCACGCTACTTAGTGGCCTAAAGCATTATGTACGTGACATTACTGCACTGGTCAATATGGCAGATGACGGCGGTTCGACTGGTCAGTTGCGAGATGAGCTCGGCGTGTTGCCGCCTGGCGACATACGACAATGTCTCGTAGCACTCAGTGACACGCCTAAGATTCGGGACCTTTTTAATTATCGTTTTGAGGAAGGGTCGCTTGCTGGACATGCGTTTGGGAACTTGTTTTTGACTGCGCTTGAAAAAATGACAGGTGACTTTTCCGAGGCAGTTGAATTGGCTGGCGAAGTACTGCACATCACTGGACGCGTCGAGCCAGTAACTACTACGAGTGTGACACTTTGTGCCGAAGGAATAGATGGCGCCGATATACGAGGAGAGTATGAAATTGGTCACACGGTGCTAGCAGAGCATCCTAAGGTCTGGCTGGAGCCAGAGGCGAAAGCGAATCCAGCTGCAGTACAAGCCATTAAAGACGCCGATTTGGTTGTAATTGCCCCCGGCAATCTCTATGGCAGCCTCGCACCAGCGCTCGTTGTTCCTGGGATAGCAAAAGCGCTGCGGGAGACTAAGGCACGATGTGTAT
>CAYMMO010000007.1:0-3827 GCA_964391615.1 uncultured Candidatus Saccharibacteria bacterium | reverse complement strand
GTCGCGAATCTCGTTACAAAGCCTGGCCCGACACAGCACTATAAAGTTCATGATTTTGCAGATGAGATAGAACGATTCGCTGGCCAAAAGTTTCTTGATGCCGTCATATACAACACGGATCACCCTAGCGAAGCATTGATGAAAAAATACGCACACGAAGGAGAGTATGCTGTGGAGGTAGATGTGGAGGAAAATAAAAAACGGCAATGGTTGGCAAGAGGGCTGCCTATTCTTGCCCATACGGCTGTAGAGCAGGGATCAAAGTCGGATCCGCTTGCGGCGACACGGAGTCTCATTCGACATAATCCTGATATAATAGCTCGACAGCTAATGAGGTTATATTTTGTATGATCGTGTATCTAGACTTAGACAGGACATTGTTTCGCACCGAAAACACACTTGATATATGGTTTGAAGTGAGTCAACTTTTCCCACAGGTGGATGCACCGCGCGAGTACAATTCTCGTGATGATTTTCTTCACCACGTGGGGGATCTGAGCTACCACGACTTTTCTGCGCAACTGCGCAAACTAGACATCGATCCTGTTGCGGCATATGAACAACTCATCGAGACAGATCTTGCCAATGGCAGGTTTGAGTTCCCGGGCGTTAAAGAGCTTGTTGAGTCACTTAAAGCGCATGGGGCAGATGTGCGTATACTCACGTTTGGTCAGGATGATTTCCAACGTTTTAAGGTTGCACTTTGTCCCAGTCTTACGGACCTCCAGGTTGTTACGACGATGCGACCTAAGTATGAGTATTTGGAAGCAACCGAAGAGGAGTGTTGGGTTGTCGACGACAAGGCGATCGGTGATGAACTTCCGAGCAGCGCTACTTTTGTCCAAGTCAGCCTTGAAGGTGAAGTGATCGACGACGATGCTCAGTGGCCGGTATTTTATAATTTGTTTGACGTGAAGGAGTTCTTTGACGATGTCTTCGACGAGAGTGACTAAAGCTATCATTGCAACTGCAGGGTGGGGGACGCGCCGCATGCCGGTGGCAAAGTCGGTTGAGAAATGTATGTTGCCTCTAGGCAATCGCCCGACAGTCGACTATTTGGTTCAGGACTGTGTCGATGCTGGGGTTACCGACATCTACTTCGTTGTGAGCGGATCTGCCGAGCAGCTTCGCTCTTACTACAGCAGAAACGTTGAACTTGAAAATTATTTGAGACAAAAAGAAAAACTTGAGTTGCTCGACGCAGTTACTCCGCCGCAAGTGACATTTCACTTCATAGAGCAGGACCTCAACGATGGTCGTTATGGTACGACAGTGCCAGTTTGGCTAGCGAGAGATTACATAGCGGATGACGAGCTAGTTTTGATAGCGGTGGGCGACGCAGCGTTTCGTGACAAAGATGGCTCGAGTGACATCGTACGCGCCGTCCAGCTGGGAAAGCCTGCGATCATCGGTGTGCGAGTAGGGGACGACGTGGACCTGAGTAGAACCGGGGGTGTTATCTCGATGACTGACACTGGTGACTTCCGCGCGATCGTAGAACACGCCGACCCTGCAGTCGAGCCGAGCCGCTTGAAGAACTCAGCTATGTACGTACTGCCCGGTGCGATCACCGAATTGGTAACCAAACAAATTGAGGAACGTGAACTTTCCTACAACGGGGAGTACTTCTTTACTAACGTGATCAATGAATTCGCAAAAGAGCACACAGTCGGGGTATATGAAGCGACGGGTGAATACTTGGACTCTGGCGATGTTGGCTCATGGGTTCGTGCAAATGAATGGCTACGGGATAACAATCAACTCTAGCGTTTACAACTAAGAACTCACGCTATATCTAGTGGTCCTGTGGAAAAGTATATCCGCAGGACCACTTTCAAGCAAAAAAGTACTTGCATGTGGGTAGAAGTGGGTACTATACTGTTGTCAGTGGGTAAGCGTGGGTAGCAAAACCGACGCACAAAAAACAAAAACCACGGCACCAAAAATATCAGCGGTCCTAAACAGATAAGAGAAGGAATGACCGGTTCAGACTACTTTGAACGGAAGCTTGATGACAAGCGGCGGTTAACCATACCAGCCGAGCTTCGAGCTGAGTTCGCAGGCGGAGTAGTTATAACTCGCGGCTTTTCCAACTATCTGCACGTCTATCCTCAGCAAGTCTGGGATAACGACGTAGAGCCCGCACTCAAAGGCGACATTCTCGACGAGAAGACAGCCGACCTGAACGTGCAATTTCGCATGGGCAAGGTGAGCGCGCAGCTCGACGAAAAACAAGGACGTATCACACTGGAACAGCATCTGCTGGACTACGCAGGCATCGAGAAAAGCGTTGCGTGCGTGAGAGCAGGTAAGTACTGGCGCCTGATGAGCGTATAGATAGCATTGGTCCACGAAGAGGGAGTACGTTAACAACTAGAACATGCACAGGTAGATACCGAGAAGTCTCGAGGTCAACTACCTGGCAGTCAGACGTGGTAAGCACAGCCGCGTACTTCTGTGCTCGCACATTACTCCTCAACACACACCTCCCAAAAAAAACTCCACCTCACACATAAGTCTCTCACTCTCAGTCAGTGGGATAACTCTGAAGTACCGGGTAACCTCAGTACTTCACACCACAACAACTCCATTGACTACACAAAAACAAAAAACTCTGCGAAAATAAAAACTGACTGTCAGATAGGTGACCTCAAGATATGAGTATACATACACCACAACAACTCCATGCTGATGGCGCCGAAAGGCAACATCTACCGGTATTACTGGACCAGGTCGTCGAGCTTTTAGCACCACGGCCCGGTGAGTCATATCTCGACCTAACGGCCGGATATGGCGGCCATGCAAGCGCGATCGCAAGTCGCCTTGATGGCTGGAAGACAGTAACACTCGTCGACCGTGACGAAAATGCGATCCGTGAGCTTGAAAAATTTCGAGCAGAAGGCGCGCAACTCATTCATGACGACTTTGCCCACTTTGCCGAAACAGCGGCCGAAGAGGGAACTAGATATAACATGGTGCTTGTTGATTTCGGTGTATCGTCACCGCAACTTGACAGAGCAGAACGAGGATTCTCGATCGCAAGACCTGGACCGCTAGACATGCGGATGGACCAACGCCAAGAGCTGAGTGCTCTTAACATGGTTAACCGTATGCCGAAGTGGCAACTTGCAGAGGTCATCGAAAAGTATGGCGAAGAACGTCCAAGAGTCGCTGCGCGTATAGCGCTGGCGATAATTCAAAGCCGACCACTTTCGACTACCGAAGATCTTGCTCGTGCTGTTCTAAGTACTCATCGTGGACCGCGCACAAAAGTGCATCCGGCCACGCGTACCTTTCAAGCCATACGAATTGCTTGTAACGACGAGCTTCGTCAGATCGAGCGCTTACTACAAACGTTGCCAGAGATTTTACATCCTGGTGGCAGGGTAGCGTTTATCTCTTTCCATAGCCTGGAAGACCGGCTGGTAAAAAATTACCTGCGCGAACAATCTCAGGCAGGATACGAAGCAGAATTTAGCCTGATCGGCAAGCCAATTCTCGGCAAACTTAACGATGTTCACAACCCGCGTGCACGGAGTGCCATACTCCGGGCGGCTGTGAAAAAATAAAAAAGAAAGGATAGGAAAAAAATATGCCTATCGTAGTAAAAGACGCGTCACGCGCTGTTAAGATCGACGTCCACGTCGTCAAAGCCGCTAAGTAACGCGCCACTCACTCGCTGGTCACCAGGCCTCAAACCCTGGTGGCTGGCACCAAAACAAATATAAAAAAGACAGAGAACCACCACCATGTCACAATATCGCTCTGCTACCATGACGTTCAACACTCGTGCTGATAGCATGTGGAGTCGAAATCAAAACACCGTT